>JAJZTO010000190.1 GCA_021848865.1 Myxococcales bacterium | reverse complement strand
CCCCTCCCCCCGGCTGCACCCGCGGGCCGCCGAGGAGCTCCGCCGGGGCTACGCCTGGCTCGACCAGGGCGACCTGGAGCGGGCCGAGGTGGCCTTCGCCCACGCGCGGGAGTTCCACCCGGACCTTCCCGAGGCCTGGAACGGCTCCGGGGTGGTGGCGCACCGGCGCGGCGACCGGGCGGTGGCCCGCGCCCGCTTCTCCCGCGCCCTCCAGGCGAACGCCGACTTCGCGGAGGCGCTGGTGAACCTGGGCGCGGTGGCCCTGGAGGAGCGGCGCTACGCCGAGGCCGAGTCCCGCCTGCGCCAGGCGCTGGCCGTCGACCCCGACCTCGAGGTGGCGCGGCTCGATCTGGCCCGGACGCTGCTCCGGCGCGGCCTCGACGAGCCGGGCGCGCGCCAGGCCCGCTGGGCCAGCGCCCGGATCGAGTACCTGCACCTCCTGGAGACGCGCCCCGGCTCCGCCGACGCCTGGCACGACCTCGGCTTCCTGGACTTCGAGGCCGGCCGCTTCGACCGGGCCGAGCGCGAGTACCGGCGCGCGGTGGAGCTCTCCGGCACCACCTCGGCCCGCCACGGCCTCTGCGTCGCCCTGGTCCGGATCGACCGCTGCGCGGAGGCGGCGGACGAGTGCCGCCGCTGCCTGGAGGCCGACCCGGGCGCCGAGGCCTGCCGGGAGAGCCTCGCCGGCGCGGAGGCCTGCCGGTAGGCGCGCCCGCGCCCTGAAACGCCAGGCGCCGGGCCCTCGCGAGCCCGGCGCCGGCGGACGAAGACGAAGACGGCGGAGCCGGCTACTTCACGGTCCAGGTGTCGGAGCCGGCCAGGAACTTCCGCAGCGAGACGTCGCCCTTCTTCTGCTTGGCGGCGTTGATCTGCTGCCAGTTCAGCTCGTCGCAGGTCGGCTGCTCGACGTTCCGGAAGATGCCGATGGGCGTCGGGAAGCCGGGCTTGGCCGAGAGGTTCGCGAGCATGAAGGCGATGGTCGGATCCTCCCGGCGCGGGTTGTGCACCAGGACGTCCTTCTCGGTGACGCCGTTCACGCCCAGGGTCACCACCTCGAGCTCCGCGCTCTGCGGGTTGAAGCGGATGCCCTTCTTCAGGTCCTTGCCGAAGAGCAGCGGCTTGCCATCGACCATGCGCAGCTGGGCGTCGGCCTTCACGGCCTTGTCGGTCATGAAGGTGTAGGCGCCGTCGTTGAACACCGGGCAGTTCTGGAAGATCTCGACGTAGGTCGAGCCCCGGTGATCGGCGGCGGCCTTGAGGACCTCGCCCATGTGCGCGCCCTCGATGTCCACCGACCGCGCCACGAAGGTGGCGCCGGCGCCGAGGGCCAGGGCGGGCGGGTTGAACGGGTAGTCGGCCGAGCCGAACGGGGTGGTCTTGGTCTTCTTCCCCAGCTCGGAGGTGGGCGACACCTGGCCCTTGGTCAGGCCGTAGATGCGGTTGTTGAACATCATGACCTTGATGTCCATGTTGCGCCGCATCGCGTGGATGAAGTGGTTGCCGCCGATGGCGAGCGCGTCGCCGTCGCCGGTGATCAGCCACACTTGAAGCTCGGGGCGCGACACCTTGAGCCCCGAGGCGAAGCTGGGCGCGCGCCCGTGCAGGGTGTGCATCCCGTAGTTGTTCATGTAGTACGGGAAGCGGGAGCTGCAGCCGATGCCCGAGATGAAGACGATGTTCTCGCGGGCGACGCCGACCGAGGGCAGGAGCTTCTGCACCTGGTTGATGATGGAGAAGTCGCCGCAGCCGGGGCACCAGCGCGGATCGACGCCCGACTCGAAGTCCTTCTTGGTGTAGGTCGGGAGAGCGGTGGTCGTGCTCATGGGAGTGCGTGTCCTTTCGGGTCGGAGCTAGCCGAGAATTTCGAGCGCCTTGGCGGAGAGCTCGGAGATCTTGAGGGCCTTGCCGTTGATCCGGTTGAACTGGAGCGGATCGACGCCGGGGAACTTGGCGCGCAGGTAGAAGGCCAGCTGGCCGTCGTTCACCTCCGGCACCAGCACCTTCTTGAAGCCCTTCAGCACCGCGCCCAGGTTCTTGGGCAGGGGGTTCAGCCAGCGCAGGTGGACGTGGCCCACCTTCTTGCCCTCGGCCAGCAGCCGCTCGGTGGCGCCGTCCACCGAGCCCTTGGTCCCGCCCCACGAGACCAGGAGCAGGTCGCCGGTCTGGTTGCCGGTCACCTCGGCGTCGGGGACGTCCGCCACGATGTTGGCCACCTTCTGGGCCCGGGTCTTCACCATCTTCTCGTGGTTCATGCCGTCGTACGACACCATTCCGGAGAGCGAGTCCTTCTCCAGGCCGCCGACGCGGTGCTCCAGGCCCGGCGTACCCGGGACGGCCCAGGGGCGCACCAGCTTGGCGTCGCGCTTGTACGGCATGTAGGTGTTGCCGTCGTGGTTCGGCTTGGTCTGGTAGGTGACCTCGATGGGCTTGAGCTCGCCGTCCTCCGGGACGCGGAAGGGCTCGGAGCCGAAGCCGATGAAGCCGTCGGTGAGCATGAGGACCGGCGTCATGTACTTCACCGCGGTCCGGGCCGCCTCGATGGCGGTGTAGAAGCAGTCGCCCGGGCTGTCGGCGGCGATGACCGGGAGCGGCGCCTCGCCGTGGCGCCCGAAGAGCGCGAAGAGCAGGTCGGCCTGCTCCGTCTTGGTGGGCATGCCGGTGGAGGGGCCGCCGCGCTGCACGTTGATGATGACCAGCGGCAGCTCGGTGATGACGGCCAGGCCGATCATCTCCGACTTGAGCGCCAGGCCCGGGCCCGAGGTGGTGGTCCAGGCGATGGCGCCGCCGAAGGAGGCGCCGATGGCGGAGCCGACGCCGGCGATCTCGTCCTCGGCCTGGTAGGTCACCACCCCCATGTCCTTGAAGTAGGAGGCGTCCTGGAGGATCTCGGTGGCCGGGGTGATGGGGTAGCTGCCCAGGAAGCACTGCTTCCCGGAGAGCTTGGCCACCGCGGCGATGCCGAGGGCGGCGGCGCCGTTGCCGGTGACGTTGCGGTAGAGGCCCGGCTTCAGCTTGGCGGCCGGCACCATGTACTGCCCGGTGAAGAGCTCGCAGGTCTCGCCGAAGGCGTGGCCGGCCTTGAAGACGGTGACGTTGGCCTTGGCCAGCTCCGGCTTCTTGGCGAACTTCTTCTGGATGGATTCGACCTGCATGTCCACCGGGCGGCCGTAGAGCCAGTACATCATGCCCAGCGCGAAGTAGTTCTTGCAGCGGGCGACTTCCTTCGAGGACAGGCCCGAGCCGGTCAGCGCCGTCTCGGTGAGCTTGTTCATGTCCACCGAGACCACCCGGTAGCTCTTCTTCAGCGCCGCGTCGTCGAGCGGGTTGGACTTGTAGGCCGCCTTCTCGAGGTTGCTCTCGGTGAAGGCGCCCGAGTTCACGATCAGCATGCCGCCGGGCCGCAGGTCGGCGAGGTTCGTCTTCAGCGCCGCCGGGTTCATGGCCACGAGCACGTCGGGGGCGTCGCCGGGCGTGTGCACGGCGCGGCCGCCGAAGTGGACCTGGTAGCCGGAGACGCCGGCCAGCGAGCCGGCCGGGGCGCGGATCTCCGCCGGGAAGTCGGGGAAGGTGGCGAGGTCGTTGCCGGCCTGGGCCGAGGCCTTGGTCAGCTCGGTACCGACGAGCTGCATGCCGTCGCCGGAGTCGCCGACGAAGCGGATGGTGACGCTATCGACCTGCTCGACCGGACGCGTGGTTTGCGTGGACATGTGGCGGTGGTTCTCCTGACCGGTGTTTCGGGTGTTCGCGGTGCCGAGGGCGAGGAAGGTGCCCTGCCGTCGGCAGGTGGCCCCTCGCGGGGCCCGGCAGGCACCTCTGGATGGTGGGGAGCCGATCGGATGAAAAAGCGGCGTACTTATCCCGCCGCGGGAAGCGATCTGTCAAGGCAAAGCGCCGTTTCCCTCACCCTTTCGCGGTAGGCCAGGAGACCCCTTGGCCGGGAACATCTTGCCCGGATTGAGCAGCCCCTCCGGGTCGAACAGGGCCTTGAGCCGGCGCTGCAGCGCCACCAGCTCCGGCCCCTGCTCGTACTCGAGGAAGTCGCGCTTCGCCAGGCCCACCCCGTGCTCCCCGGTGATGGTGCCGCCCAGGTCCACCGCCGCCCGGAGGATCTCGGCCACCACCGCCTCGACCCGGGGGCGCTCGTCGGGCCGGTCGTAGAGCACGTTGTTGTGCAGGTTCCCGTCGCCGGCGTGGCCGTAGGTGCTCACCAGGAAGCCGTGCCGCCGCCCGATCTCCCGGGAGATCCGGACCATCTCGGGGATGCGGGAGCGCGGGACGGCGATGTCCTCGCTGAGCTTGTGGGGGTGGAGCGCCTTCAGGTTGTTCGACAGGTACTTGCGGGTCTCCCAGATGGCCCGGCGCTGGGACTCGTCCTGCGCCACGATCACCTCGCCCGCCGCCTCGCCGCGGACCAGCTCGGCCACCCGGACGATCTCGCCGAAGACCTGCTCCTCGTCGTTGCCGTCGGTCTCGACCAGCAGCGCCGCGCCGGCGTCGGGCGGGAACTTGTAGGGGGCGGTCCGGGCGCAGGCCGCCAGCGCGACGTCGTCGAGCAGCTCCAGGCAGCGCGGGAGCACGCCGGCCGCCAGCACCCGCGACACCGCGCGGGCGGCGTCCTCCACGGTCCGGAAGGTGACGAGCGCGGTGGAGACGTGGCGCGGGCGGGGGATGAGCCGCACGGTGATCTCGGTGACCACCCCCAGCGTGCCCTCGCTCCCCACCAGGAGCGCGGTGAGGTCGTAGCCCGCGACCCCCTTCACGGTGCGCTTGCCGGTGCGCAGGATCTCGCCGGTGGGGAGCACCACCTCCAGCCCCAGCACGTACTCCCGGGTGACGCCGTACTTCACGGCCCGCGGGCCGCCGGCGTTCTCGGCGACGTTCCCCCCCAGGGTGCAGAGGTCGAGCGAGTTGGGATCGGGCGGGTAGAAGAGGCCGCGGCGCTCCACCTCCGCCTGGAAGCGGGAGAGGATGACGCCGGGCTGGACCCGGGCGGTCGAGTCCTCGACGTTCACCTCCAGGATCCGGTCCATCCGCTCCAGCGAGAGCGCGATGCCCCCGGCCGGCGCCAGGCTGCCGCCCGACTTGCCGCTGCGGGCGCCGACGGGGACGACCGGCAGCCGGTGGCGGCGGGCCACCTCGAAGACCCGCCGCACCTCCTCGGCCGACAGGGGCCACACCACCAGCTCGGGAGGGAAGATCCCCAGCTCCGACTCGTCGGTGCCGAAGGCCTCGAGCTGGTCGGCGTCCAGCGAGACGCGCTGCGGGGCGAGCGCCGCGCGCAGCTCCTCGGCGGCGGCGGCGACGGCGCGGGGATCGCTCATCCGAACAGCTCCACGTTGGCTCCGGTGAGGGAGGGAGGGGCCTCGCCGGCGCACCAGGCGACGGTGCGGGCCACCTCCTCGGGCGACAGCTCGGGCGGGAACGGGGTCTGGCGCAGCATGGCGGTGTCGGTGCTGCCGGGCGACACCGCCACCACCTGCACGCCGTGGTCGCGCAGCTCCTCCGCCAGGCACTTGGTCAGGCCGACCAGCCCCCACTTCGAGGCGTTGTAGGCGCTCGACTCCGGGGTGCCGAGGGTGGCGGAGATGGAGGCCACGTTGACGATCCGCCCGCGGCGCCGGGCCTTCATCCCCGGGATCACCGCCCGGGCGCAGAGGAAGGCGCCGGTGAGGTTCACCTCCAGCACCCGGCGGAAGTCGGCCGGGGCCAGCGCCTCGGCCCGGCCCCGCACCAGCAGCCCGGCGTCGTTCACCAGGACGTCGCAGGGGCCGAGCACCCGCTCGTGCTCGGCCACCAGGTTCGCGACGTCGGCCTCGGAGGCGACGTCGCCGCGGACCGCGAGCTCGGCGGCCCCGGA
>JAJZTO010000189.1 GCA_021848865.1 Myxococcales bacterium | reverse complement strand
CGACCCGGGGCGGGCGGCGGCGCTGGCGGCCATGGGAGTCGAGTCGCTGGCGCTGGATCTCGCGGTGCCGGGCACCGAGGAACGGATCCCGGATGGGGTGGAGGGCATCGTCGCCTGCCAGTCGGCACGGGGCGACGGCCCGGCTCCGTACCGGCGGGCCTACGTCGATGCCACGGCGACGCTCCTTGCGGTCGCCGCGCGCCGCGGCGTCCGCGCCCTGGTCTACACCGGCTCGACGGGGGTCTTCGGTCAGCGGGACGGGAGCGACGTGGACGAGCTCACGGCCCCTGCGCCCGCCTCGCCGTCCGCGGAGGTGCTGGTCGAGGCCGAACGGCGCGTACTCGTCGCGGCGAGGACCGGGGTGCCGAGCCGCATCGTGCGGCTCTCTGGGCTCTACGGTCCCGGGCGCACGTGGATGATCGATCGGGTGTGCAGCGGCCAGCTGGCCCTGGGTCCCGGCGATGGCGCCTGGATGAACTCCTGCCACCTGGACGACGCCGTGAACGCGGTGCTCGCGGTCCTGGATCGCGGGCGTGATGGCGCCGTGTACCACGCGACCGATGCCGAGCCGATGCGTCGGCGCGATCTGATTGCCATCGTGGCGCAGGGTCTGGGAATTCCGGCTCCACGGGCGGCTGCTGCCCGCGGCGCGGTGCCGGGCGCGGTGCCGGGTATGCCCGATCGCCGGATTCTCGGTGAGCGGACGCGCGCAGAACTGGGACTCTCCTTGCGCTGGCC
The DNA here is from genome assembly GCA_021848865.1 of Myxococcales bacterium. Taxonomy (GTDB): domain Bacteria; phylum Myxococcota; class Myxococcia; order Myxococcales; family Anaeromyxobacteraceae; genus JACRMN01. The sequence goes on along the minus strand of JAJZTO010000189.1, from coordinate 5,127 downwards.
GTCCCTGAAGGAGGGGCTCCAGCCGTTCCTCGCCGGAGCGCCCGCCAGCCGTTGACGGCACCTCCTGCCGGTCCGTCGGGACCCCGGCCGGAGCCCGGTGCCGGGAGCCCGGTGGAGCCCGGTGCCGGGCACGCCATTCCGCCATTCATTCCCATGGCGCCATCGCGTTTGCCGATGAGCAGAGGCCGTGCCTTGGCGCGGCGCTTGCTCTGGCAGTGCGGGGTGGGAAGAGTACCTCGGACGATGCTGGTCCATCCGGACTCGACCAATCACTGCACGTGGCGCAGCCACGGGCACGTGATGGTGCTCGACTCGGACCAAGCGCGCGAACTATTCCTGGAATTATTGCGCAAGAACAAGGACAAATACGGCGTCGAGATTCATTCGTACTGCCTGATGGGGACCCATCCGCACGTGATGTGCCGCTCCCGCCAGGGCCAGGAGGCGTTCAGCGCCTTCTGGAAGGTGGTGAACTGGAGCTTCGCGCGTTGGGTCAATCGGCGGACCGGCGGCCGCGGGCAGGTCGTCATGGACAGGATGAGGTCGCCCCGGGTGCAGGACGGCCGGCATCAGCTCGCGGTCATGAGGTACGGCGACCTGAACCCGGTTCGCGCGGGACTGACGTCATCGGCCGGCAGGTGGAAGTGGTCGAGCCACCGGCACTACGCGTACGGCGAAAGGAACGAGCTCATCACCGACGCGCCGGAGTACCTGGGGCTGGGAGCGACGGCACCGCACCGGCGGAAGGCTTACCTGCACCTGTTCGCCCGATCGCGGGCGGGATATGCCATGAGGCGCCGCCCCGAGCTGGTCGAGCACCCGTTCATCGGCGACGAGGCGTGGGTGGGGCTCATGCGGAACGTCTGCGGGCTCTCGCCGCCTCCGTCGTCAAACCCGCCCCCGATCTAGTCGACGATGCTCCGCGGCAGGGGCCGCGGGAGCTGACGTCATCCCGCGCGTCCAGGACGGCGGATGCGACGAAAGCGGACCGTTCGGCGAGTCCGGCGCGGAACGCCCGCGACCAGCACCGCGTGAAGATCCATGACGTTGGTGCGGGTTGGTCCGGTGATCAGCAGGTCGCCGGTCGCCGCGAGCAACGGATACGCATCGTTGTTTTCGAGGTGACGAGCCGGATCAATTCCATCGGCGCGCGCCCGGGCGAGGGTATCCCCGTCGCAGATGGCGCCAGCTGCGTCTGTCGGGCCGTCCGTTCCGTCGGTCCCCGCCGCCAGCAGCGCGACTCCAGGAAGCTTTTCCAGCCCGAACGCTGCGGCCAGTGCCAGTTCCTGGTTCCGGCCGCCCTTGCCGTTCCCGCGGAGCGTCACCGTCGGTTCCCCGCCGGAGAGGAGGCAGCACGGCGGCGCCACTGGGCGTTCGGAGGACCGGACCTCGCGCGCTAGCGCAGCGAGCATGCCGCCGATCTCGCGCGCCTCCCCCGTCAGGGTCGTCGTGAGCACAAGTGGGCGGTATCCGAGGGCGCAGGCCCTGCGCGCCGCGGCATCCAGGGCCAACCGGTTCGTGGCGCCCAGGAGTGCCCGGCACCGGCGGAAGAGAGGGTCGCCGGGCTTTGGGGTGTCAGGGAGTTCGCCGCGGGCTCCCGCGAGGAGCCGCAGCCGCACCGTGCCCGGCACCCGGTCCACGAGGCCGCGTCGCCGCAGCACCTCGAGGGCGTCGCCAAACGAGCTCGGGTCGGGGACGGTCGGGCCCGACGCGATGACGTCCAGCGGGTCGCCCACCACGTCGGAGAGGACGATGGTGGCCACTCGGGCGGGTGCGGCAGCACGGGCCAGCCCACCGCCCTTGAGCCGCGACAAGTGCTTGCGGACGCAGTTCATTTCCCCGATGTCGGCACCCGACGCGAGCAGCAGCGAGGTCGCCGCCTGCTTCTCGGTGAGGGTGATGCCCGGCACCGGTGCGGGAAGGAGGGCCGAGCCCCCGCCCGACAGCAGCACCAGCACCAGGTCGTCCCGCGTCGCGCCGCGGAGCAGTCGCTCCACCTCCCCGGCGGCCGCCAAGCCGGCTTCATCCGGCACCGGGTGGCCCGCCTCCATCACGCGTGAGCGGCCCAGCGGCAGGGCGTGGCCTCGCTTGGTGACGCACAGGCCTGCGTCGAGCCGGTCCCCCAGGATCTCCTCCGCCGCCGCCAGCATGGGGGCGGCAGCCTTGCCGATGGCGATCGCCAGGACCCGCCCCCGCCGGGCTACCGGGAAGCGGTGACCGCCCACCACGACCGCAGCGCGCCCGACCGCCAGGCTCCGCTTCACCACGCGGAAGGGGTCCACGGCGTCGAGCGCCGCCCGGAAGATGTCTCGAGCGTCCCTGCGAAGGCGGTCGCGAGTGGCCAGGGCCATGGGATGTCGGGCGTGGAAGGAGGCCGTGCCATCTTACATTGCCCGCGCCGGACCGGTTGGATACCGTGCGCCGCCATGGCCCGACTCGCGCTCCTGCTCGCCGCCCTGACCGCCTTCGCCCCCAGCGTTCCCGCCGCCGCCGCTCCCGGCCCCGCGGGCTCCGCCCCGAAGCCGGCCGCCCGCCCCACCGCCGCCGAGGCTCGCGCCTTCGTGGCCCGGGTGAACGCCGAGTTGCTGCGGCTCCAGAGCCGGCAGCAGACGGCCGAATGGGTGAAGTCCACCTACATCACCGACGACACCGAGGCCCTGGCCGCCTGGGCCAACGAGGAGCTGATGGCCTTCCAGACGTCGGCCATCCGCGAGTCGTTGCGCTTTCGCGGGCTGGCGCTGGACCCCGACACCGCCCGGATGCTGATGCTGCTCCGGGTCGGCCCGACCCTCCCGGCACCCGCGGATCCACGCAAGCGCGCGGAGCTCGCCGCCATCGCGGCGCGGCTGGAGGGCGCCTACGGCAAGGGGAAGTGGTGCGGCGCCGACGGGAAGGGGCCGTGCCGCGACCTGGACCAGCTCTCCGAGGTGATGTCGAAGAGCCGGAGCTGGGACGAGCTGCTCGACGCCTGGACCGGCTGGGGCACCGTGGCTCGCCCCATGCGCGGCGACTACCAGCGGCTGGTGACGCTCGCCAACGAGGGCGCCCGCACCATCGGCTTCCACGATCTCGGCGAGCTCTGGCGCTCCGGCTTCGACATGCCGCCGGACGCCTTCGTCGCGGAGACCGACCGGCTCTGGGGCCAGGTGCAGCCGCTCTACCAGGCGCTGCACTGCTACGTTCGCGCGCGCCTGCAGCAGGTCTACGGCGCGGACCGCGTCCCCGACGGCAAGCCCATCCCCGCCCACCTGCTCGGCAACATGTGGGCGCAGCAGTGGGGCGACCTCTACCCGCTGGTCGAGCCGTTCCCCGGCGTCGCCAGCCTGGACGTCTCCGCCGCCCTGGAGCGGCAGAAGGTCGACGCGGTGCGGATGGTGAAGATCGGCGAGGGCTTCTACACCTCGCTGGGCCTGCCGGCGCTCCCCGCCACCTTCTGGCAGCGCTCGATGCTCACCAAGCCGCGCGACCGCGAGGTGGTCTGCCACGCCAGCGCCTGGAGCCTCGACTTCCGCGACGACCTGCGCGTGAAGATGTGCATCCGCCCGACCGAGGAGGATCTCTCCACCATCCACCACGAGCTCGGCCACAACTACTACCAGTGGGCCTACAAGGGGCTCCCCACGCTCTACCAGAACGGCGCCAACGAGGGCTTCCACGAGGCCATCGGCGACGCCGTCGCCCTGTCGGTGACGCCCGGGTACCTGGCGCGCATCGGCCTGCTCGACGCGGCGCCGGCCGACGAGCGGGCCACGGTGAACTTCCAGATGAAGATGGCCCTCGACAAGGTGGCCTTCCTGCCGTTCGGCAAGCTCGTGGACCGGTGGCGCTGGGACGTCTTCTCCGGGAGGACGCCGCCGTCCGCCTACGAGGCCGCCTGGTGGAAGCTGCGCCGCGAGGTCCAGGGGGTGGACGCCCCGGTGGCGCGCACCGAGGAGGACTTCGACCCCGGGGCCAAGTACCACGTCGCGGCGAGCGTCCCCTACACTCGCTACTTCCTCGCCGCCATCTACCAGTTCCAGTTCCACCGGGCGATGTGCCGGGCGGCCGGCTTCCAGGGGCCGCTTTACCTGTGCTCGGTCTACGGGAGCAAGGAGGCGGGCCGGCGGCTCGAGGCGATGCTGGCGATGGGCCAGTCGCGTCCCTGGCCCGAGGCCATGGAGGCCCTGACCGGGAGCCGGCGGGCGGACGCCTCGGCGCTGCTCGAGTACTTCGCCCCGCTGCGCCGCTGGCTCGACGAGCAGAACCGCGGCCGGCGCTGCGGCTGGTGACGTCGCCTCAGCCCGCGGCCAGCGCCCGGCGGACCGACTCCACCGCCGCCACCACCCGCCAGGCGGGGAGGGCGTCGTCGGGCCGGGCCTCGAAGGCGCCGCGCCCGCGCAGCCGCTGCGGGGTGTCGGCGTAGCGCGGCACCAGGTGCAGGTGGAAGTGGCGCAGCTGGTCGCCGATGGCGAGGGCGTAGACGTGCTCGGCGCCCAGCGCCTCGCGCTGGACCCGCATCACCCGCGCCGCCGCCGGCCCCAGCGCCGCGAGCGGCGCGGCGTCCAGGTCGTACCAGGCGCGGGCGTGCCGCTCGCTGGTGAGCACCAGCCAGCCGGCCAGCGGCGTGGGATCGGCGAGGGCGTGCAGGACCAGGCCGCCCTCCCGCCAGAGGAGGCCGCCCGGCGGCCGGTGATCCCCGCGGACGATGCGGCAGGCGAGGCAGGCGTCGTCGGGCCCGGCCATGCGCCGGTTCAGCCCTCGCCGCGCAGGATGGGGTCGAGCTTCCCCTGGCGGTCGAGGGCGTCGATGTCGCTGAAGCCGCCGAGCGGGCGGTCGTCCACGAAGATCTGCGGGACGGTCTTCTGGCCGCTGGCCTCGGCGAGCCAGGCGCGGAGGGAGTCGTTCCCCTCGGCGTCGATCTCCTCGTAGGCCACGCCCTTGCGGCCGAGCAGCGCCTTGGCGCGCACGCAGTAGGGGCAGTTCGTCTTGGTGTAGATGCGGATGCGAGGCATGGACCGATCCTAAACGACCGTGCGCGAATCGGGATCAGTTAAAGGGACCCGATTCGGAAGGAGAAAGTTGAAAGGGAAGGTCAACCCATCGATCGTGGCGGTTGCGAGACCAGTCACGGTCATGGAGGCGACCTTC
>JAJZTO010000188.1 GCA_021848865.1 Myxococcales bacterium | reverse complement strand
GGCCTGGGAGCGGTCGGCGATCTCCCCCATCACCGAGGTGATGGCGAAGATGTCGCGCATCTTCCCCGAGAGCACCTCGGTGCGGTTGGCCCAGCCCTTCACGTCCCCGGCCAGCTTGGCCATGCCGCCGGTGGCCTGCTCCACCACCCGGAGCCCCTCCTCCGACGAGCGCGCCGACTTGTGGGCCTGCCCCACCACCGTCTCGGCGGTGAGGGCGGCGCGCATGGCCGTCTGGGAGAGCGCGGCCATGGTGGCGGTGGTCTCCTGCACCGAGGCGGCGGTCTCCGCGGTCATGGCGCTGAAGACCGACACCGACTGGAAGAGGGCGCGCGCCGAGGTGGAGAGCTCCTCGGCGGTGGCGGTGGCGGCGGCCGCCCGCGCCGCCTCCAGCTCCACCAGCTGGTCCTGGCGGCGCCCCAGCATCCAGGCGAGGATGCCGAGCACCACCGGCGTGGTGTCGATGAGCCAGAGCAGCGGGGAGCCGGCCTGGGCGTCGAGGGGGCTGCCCTCGAACCGGAAGCGGGCCTCGATCAGCGTGGCGAGCAGGGGGAGCCCGATCCCGACCAGGACCCCCAATAGGGCGAAGCGCTTGGCGAGCACCGGCCGATACTAGCTCGGTTCCGTCTGGACCTGCTTCTTCAGGCCCAGGGCCAGCTCGTTGAGCGACCGGGCCTGGCCCGCCACCTGCTGGGTGGAGCTCATGGTCTCCTGGGCGGCCAGGTAGATCTCGTTCATCGCCTTGAGCACCTGGTCGATGCCGTGGTCCTGCTGCTGGGCCACGGTGGCGATCTCCCGGGCGGCGTCGGAGGACTCCTTCAGCGCCGAGGCCAGGCGCCGGATCGACCCGCCGGTGCCGGCGGCCACCTGCGCCCCCTGCTCGGCGCGGCGGATGCCGATCTCGGCCGCGGTCATCGCCGCCAGCATCGCCTTGTGGACCTCGGCGAGCAGCCCCTTCACCTGCGCCGAGGCCCGCTTGGCGTCGTCGGCGTGGTGGCGCATCTCCGCCACCAGCTGCCCCACCCCGTTGCCCTCGGCGCCGGCCCTCTGCACCTCGTCGGCGGCGCTCTCGGCCAGCCGCTGCGAGCGGTCGGCGATGTAGTTCACCACCGAGGCCACCTCGAAGACGTCGCGCATCCGCGCGTTCAGCCCCTCGATGCTCCGGGAGAGGCCGCGCACCTCCTCGGCGAGCCGCGCCAGCTCGGTGGTGGAGAGCTCCGCGGCGCTGGCGCCGTCGTCGGCCGTCTTGCGGGAGCTCTGGGCCAGGCCGATCACCGTCTCGGCGGTGAGCGCCGCCTTGGTGGCGGTCTGGCTGAGCTGGCTCATGGTGGCGGTGGTCTCGCGCACCGAGGCCGCGGTCTCGGCGGTCATCGAGGAGAAGGAGGAGACGGTGGCGAGCAGGGACTGGGCCGCCGAGGTGAGCTCGCCGGCGGTCTGGTGGAACTGCACCCGCTTCGCCGCCTGCGCCTCGAGCAGCGCGTCCTGCCGCCGGCCCGCCATGGCGAAGGCGGCGGCCAGCACCACCGGGGCCAGGTCGATGATCCAGAGGAGCGGGGTGGCCTGCGACCGGAGGACGGCCCGGCCGAAGGGCTGCGCGCCGTGGACCGTCAGCGCCTCGATGACGGTGCCGAGGATGGGGAAGGAGAGACCGAAGAGTCCCCCGTAGATCGCGTAACGCCGTGCGTACATCCGTGGCCCCCCCCTGAAGGTCCGCGCCATTCTGGCGCAAGGCCGCGGCCCGCGCCACCGCCGCGACCGCGTGACGCGCCACATCCGCACGGCGCCGGCGTGGTCCGCCCTCCCACCGGCACGGCGGCTTCCCACCGGGTGCCGGGGACCCCGGGGCCCGGCGCCGGGCCCTGGCGCGCCGGCCGGCGGCCGGGGTAGGACCATCGGCCATGCCCGGCCCCGCCCCCCTCGGCTCGCTCCTGCCCGCCCCCGGCGAAGGGCTGCCGGCCGACGCGCTCCTCGACCGGTTCCTCTCCTGGGCCTCCGCCACCGGCCTGTCGCTCTACCCGGCGCAGGAGGAGGCCATCCTCCACCTGCTCGACGGCGAGCACGTGGTGCTCGCCACCCCCACCGGCTCGGGCAAGTCGCTGGTGGCCACCTTCCTCCACTTCCAGGCCCTGGCCGCGGGGCGGCGCTCCTTCTACACCTGCCCGGTGAAGGCGCTGGTGAACGAGAAGTTCTTCGCCCTCTGCGAGCTGCTCGGGCCGGAGCGGGTGGGGATGATGACCGGCGACGCCTCCATCAACCGCGACGCGCCGGTGATCTGCTGCACCGCCGAGATCCTGGCGAACCTGGCGGTGCGCGAGGCGGCGCCCCGGGTGGACGCGGTGGTGATGGACGAGTTCCACTACTACGCCGACCGGGAGCGCGGCGTGGCCTGGCAGGTGCCGCTGCTGCTCCTCCCGAAGGCCACCTTCCTGCTGATGTCGGCCACCCTCGGCGACATGCGCGCCATCGCCGCGAGCCTGGAGGAGGCGACCGGGCGGAAGGTGGCCGACGTCCGCAGCGCCGTCCGCCCGGTGCCGCTCACCTACGAGTACCGCGAGACCCCGCTGCACGAGACCATCGAGGAGCTGGTCTCGGCCGGCCGGGCGCCGGTCTACCTGGTGAACTTCACCCAGCGGGCCGCGGCCGAGCAGGCGCAGAACCTCATGTCGGCGAACTTCTCCTCCAAGGAGGAGAAGGAGGCGATCCGGCGGGCGCTCGACGGGGTCCGCTTCCCCTCGGCCTACGGCAAGGACTTCCAGCGCTACCTGCGCCACGGCATCGGCCTGCACCACGCCGGGCTGCTGCCGCGCTACCGCCGGCTCACCGAGCGGCTGGCGCAGGACGGCCTGCTCAAGGTGGTCTCCGGCACCGACACGCTGGGGGTGGGGGTGAACGTCCCCATCCGCACCGTGCTCTTCACCCAGCTGTGCAAGTACGACGGCCAGAAGACCGCCATCCTCTCGGCCCGCGACTTCCACCAGATCGCCGGGCGGGCCGGGCGCAAGGGCTTCGACGAGCGCGGCTGGGTGGTGGCGCAGGCCCCGGAGCACGTGGTCGAGAACAAGCGGCTCGCGGAGCGGGCCGCTGCCGGGAAGAAGGTGGTGAAGCGCCAGCCGCCGCAGAAGGGGTTCGTCCCCTGGGACCGGAGCACCTTCGAGCGGCTCCAGGCCAAGGAGCCGGAGCCGCTGGAGAGCCGCTTCGAGGTGGGCTTCGGGCTGCTGCTCTCGCTGCTCCAGTCGGAGACCACCCAGCGCGGCGGCGGCTACGGGCGGCTGGTGGAGCTGATCGGGCGGGCCCACGCCACGCCGGTGGGGCGCGGCCGCTTCCGGGTGGCCGCCGCCCAGCGCTTCCGGACCCTGCGCCAGGCCGGGCTGGTCGAGCTCCACGCGGTCGAGGGCTACCGGGGGCGCCACGTCCGCCCCTCCCCCGCCCTGCAGCGGGACTTCTCGCTGCACCACACCCTGGCGCTCTGGCTGCTCGACGTCCTCCCCCGCCTCGAGCGGGAGCGCGAGAGCTACGCCCTGGACCTGCTCTCGATGGTCGAGGCCATCCTCGAGGATCCGGACGTGGTGCTCTGGAAGCAGCTGGACCGCGCCCGCGGCGAGGCGGTGGCGGAGATGAAGGCCCGGGGGGTGGAGTACGAGGAGCGCATGGCGGAGCTGGAGAAGGTGGAGTACCCGAAGCCCCACCGCGACTTCATCTACGGCACCTTCGACGCCTTCGCCGCCCGCCACCCCTGGGTCGGCCACGAGAACATCCGGCCCAAGGCGGTGGCGCGGGAGCTGGTGGAGCGCCTGGAGGGCTTCGACGACTTCGTGCGAGATCTGGAGCTGCAGCGCAGCGAGGGAGCGGTGCTGCGCTACCTCTCCGGCTGCTACCGGGCGCTCACCCAGACCGTGCCGGAGGGGTACCGCGACGAGGCGGTGGACGACGTCATCGCCTTCCTGCGGGCCACGGTGCGGGGGGTGGACTCGTCGCTGCTCGACGAGTGGGAGCGGATGCGGGACCCGGCCTGGCGGGCGGCGGAGGGGGCCGGTCCGTCGCCGGCGGAGCTGCTCGCGGCGGTGCCGCGCGCCGCCGACGCCGACCCCCGCGCCTTCGCGGCGCGGGTGCGCAACGAGCTGCACCGGCTGCTGAAGGCGCTGGCCGCGCGCGACTGGGCGGCCGCCGCCGCGGCGCTCTTCGCGCCGCCCGGGGGCGAGCGCTGGACGCCGGAGCGGATCGCCGCGGAGCTGGCCCCGTACTACGCCGAGCACCCCGCCATCGACGTGACGCCCCGGGCCCGGCTGCCGCACCACACCCTGCTCGAGAAGTCCGGGCCGGGGCGCTACCGGGTCCGCCAGCGCATCGTCGATCCGGAGGGCGAGGTGGACTGGGCGATGGAGTGCGCCGTCGACCTCTCCGCCGCGCGCGACGAGGAGGCGCCGCTGCTGGAGCTGGTGCGCGTGGGGGTGTAGGGCGGCATCCGACCCCCGCGCCGACCGCGGACTCGACCCCGACCGCGACCGCGAACCCGACCTCCGGTACACTTGCGGCACCAAGGAGAATCCATCCATGCGCAAGATCGTCGCCCCCCTGCTGCTCCTCGCCCTCGCCGCCGCCCCGGCCGCCGCGCGCGCCGGATGGTTCCTGGAGGGCTCGGCGGGCCAGGGCTGGGAGTTCAAGCCCGACACCGCGAAGATGCCCACCAACGTCATGCTGACGCCGGGCTACACGGTCCTGGACGTCCTCTCGCTGGAGCTGGGCGTGGTCTCCTCGCTGGAGAACGCCCGCGGCGCGAAGTTCGACGTGCAGCTGCGCCCCATGGCGGAGCTCTCGATCCCGCTCTTCCCCATCTACGCCAAGGCCATCCTGGGCGTCACCGGGCTGGTGAGCAGCCCGGTGAAGATGCAGTACGGCGGCGCGCTGGGCTGGCGCCTGGGCCTGGGAGGCGTCGGCGTCTTCATCGAGGCGGGGGTGCTGCCCACCAACGTCGAGGTGGTGGACGGCGCCGGGACCAAGTCCAACAAGCTCATCTGGATCGGCGAGGGGCGGCTCGGGCTCCGCCTGGGGTAGGGCGAATCCCGCGGGCGCCGCCCGGCTCCCACCCGGCGGAGGCCCGATGATCGAGCCGCGGATCACCATCGACGTCAGCGAGAAGGCCCGCGGGATGCTCCGCGAGGCCCTCGCCCAGGAAGCGCGCGCCCGCTTCATCCGCATCGACGTCGGCCGTGGCTGAGGCGGGATGTCCTACCACCTGTCTCTGGAAGAGACGGCGAGCGCGGAAGACCTCAGGCTGGACGTGGACGGCATCGCCTTCGTGGCCGACGCCCGCTGGCACTTCGCCCTCCCCGGGCTGAAGATCGACGTGCAGGAGTACTGGGGCCGCCAGGGGCTGGTCGCCTACAACGACGGCTTCGGGGGCTCCTGCTGAGCGCCTTGACTTCGCCGGCCGATCGTCGCATTCATCGCGGCGCATGCTCACGAGCTTCAAGCCCAGCGGCGGCCACCGGTGGCCGCGCGGACAGCGCTTCGCCCTGACCGCCGCCGGCCTCTCCGCCGAGGAGGCCCTGGCGGCCGCGGTGCGCGAGGCGCGGGCCCAGGGGCGCGCCGCGCTGGAGACGGCGCAGCTCGGCTGGGCCGGGCCCCTCGGGCTCCAGCCCGCCGACGGGGTGGTGCTGGCCCAGCTGCGGCCGGGCCGGCAGAGCCTCGCCGACGTCGCCGAGGCGCTGGCCGACTGCGGCCTCACCCGGACCGACGTCAAGCTGGCGATGGACCGGCTGGTGGACCGGGCGCTGGTGGAGCCGCTGCCGCTCCCGGCCCAGGCCGCCCTCTAGGCACCCGCCGCGCCCCGGGCCGCGCCGGCCCGTGCCCTTCACCGCCCGTTCCCGGCTAGACGACCGATC
>JAJZTO010000187.1 GCA_021848865.1 Myxococcales bacterium | reverse complement strand
GGGCAGCACGGTGGGCGTCGAGGGCGGCGCCGCCGCCACGGTGGAGGGCAAGGAGTTCGCCGACGCCCTGTTCCGCAACTGGCTCGGGCCCGAGCCCGCGGACGGCGACCTGAAGGCGGGCATGCTCGGGCGCTGAACGGCGCTAGGCGACGAGCGCGACGCGGGCGCGGCGCAGCGTCTGCGACGGCGACTCGCCCACCACCCGCTTGTAGTCGCCGGCGAAGCGCCCCAGGTCCCAGAAGCCGTGGCGCTGCGCCACCTCGGAGACCAGGGTGTGCTCGCCGCCGTGCTCCAGCTCGCGCCGCACCTGGTTGATGCGCCGCAGCTTGAGCAGGCGGTTCGGCCCCATCCCGTAGACGTTGCCGAAGGCGCTGCGCAGGGTGCGCTCCGAGGCGCCGGTGGCCAGGCACAGGTCGGCGACGTAGAGCGGCTCGCCGAGCCGCGCGCGCATGCACTCCTCGGCGGTGCCGACGATGCGGCTGTGGGAGAGCAGGGTCCGCTCCCGGTCCGGGGGGCGCCGCGGGAGCTTGTCGAGGGCCCGCACCACGGTGGAGAGCAGCGACTGGGAGAGGGCGCGGCGCGCCTCCGGCGCGTCGAAGGCGGCGCCGTCCGCGCGCGCCACCTCGACCGCCCGGTGGAGGATCCCGCCCAGGGCGTCGCGCACGCCGTCGTCGAGCCGGGCGGTGCGGCAGGTCTCGGGGGCGCTGTCCAGCTCGCGCCGGGTGAGCGCCGCCACCACCTCGCGGAGCCGCTCCTCCGGGAAGGTGATCCCCACGCAGTGGTCGATGCCCGGCGCGGTGGCCTGCAGCTCGGAGCCGCCGTGGAAGAGCAGGGCCGTGCTCCGGTCCATGGCGTGGCCATTCCAGGAGAGGCCGGGGCTCTCGCCGGCGATGAGGCCCACCTGGTAGATGCCCTTGCGGAACTGGGCCCGGGTGAGGTGCGGGAGCGAGAGTTCGCCCGTCTCCACCGAGGTGCCGTCGCCCAGCTCGATCCGCAGGTAGCGGGCCTCGAACGGGCTGCGCGGGCTCGCCAGGGGCACGTGCTCGACGTTCGCGCTGGCGACGGCGGCGGCCAGTTCGTCGAGGTCCGTGAAAAGCCCCGCGACGACGTGGGGTTGCGGCGACACCCCGCCTTGCTCCGTCCCGCACTGGTCCATGCACTCGCCTCCGCGCGCCTGATTTCCCTGGAGTGTCGATGACTCAACCCCAGGCCGCGGAAAGGGTTAGGCGAAATCAGCGGGCGAAGAGCAGGGCGATCCCGGCGCGGACGGTCCAGTCGGGCGGGGCGGTGTAGGGGTGCTGGGTGGTCCAGCTCTCGGTCGGCCCGCGGGCCGTCCAGTAGCCCTGCAGCGTCAGCGCCACCCGGGTGCCGCCGGGCGCGAAGACCTTGCCCACCCCGCCCCCGACCGGGATGGTCCAGCGGTCGGCGGCGGGGCGCTTCCAGTCGGCGACCACCGACGGCGCCGAGAGCAGGTAGAAGCCCGCCGGGAGGTCGAGGCTCAGCGTCGGCTCGAGGGTGAGCCGGTCCACCGTCGGGTAGCCGCCGGAGCTGGCGTAGGTCCAGAGCTGCGTGGCCGCGACCCCGGCGTGCACCGCGCCGCGGGACCAGGACAGGGCGCCCGAGGGGCCGGCCGCCCACTTGTGGTCGCCGATGGTGTAGTCGCTCTCGGTCGGGAACTGGAGCCCGAAGCCCAGGCCGCCGCTCCAGGCGCCCGACGTCACCGGGGCGAGCAGCATCTCGTAGCGGAGCCCGGCGAGCCCGTAGGTCCCGCCGGTGCGCGCCACCACCACCGGCTGCCAGACCAGCGGCAGGTGGACCCGGTGCGCCAGGATCCAGCCGCCGCCGAAGATCGCCGTCGGGAAGGAGGGCTCGAGCCAGGTGGTGTTGGAGGTGCGCTCCTTGTGGTAGAGGCCGACGCCCAGGTCGTTCCGCAGCGCGACGTTCACGACGTTCGCGGCCGGGGAGAGGCTCTGGTGGACGAGCGTGCGGTCCAGCGACTCGTCGGCCGCGCGCGCCGCGGGGACGGCGGCGCAGAGGGTGGCGAGCAGCGCTGCGGCGTGGGCGATCGTCCTCATTCTCTCGGTCTCCGGATCCGAAGTCGCGGTAGCATACTCGCGCCCCCTCGGGGTGCAAGACGGGCGGCTTCCCTTGGGGCAATCTCGGAACGGCGCCCCGCGCGGGGGCGTGAGGCGGGACGCATCAACCGGCTCGCGACGACGCCAGACAGCGGATGCGGCCCTGGGAGGGGCGACTCCGATGAACGAATACCGGTACGACAACCAGACGGTCCAGGGCTTCATCCTGTCCGCCATCTTCTGGGGCGTGGTGGGGATCGTCATCGGCCTGCTCATCTCGATCCAGCTCTGGGCGCCCGCGGCGAACCTCGCGCCCTGGCTCAGCTACGGCCGGCTGCGCCCGGTGCACACCAACGGGCTGGCCTTCGGCCTCGGGGTGGGGGCCATCTTCGGGCTCTTCTACTACATCGTGATGCGGCTCTGCCGGCGGCCGCTGGTCTTCCCGCGGCTGGCGCGGCTGCACCTGTGGCTCTTCAACGCCATCATCGCCGCCGCGGCGGTGTCGCTGCTCGCCGGCAAGAGCCAGTCGCTCGAGTACGCCGAGCTGGAGTGGCCGCTCGACGTCGCCATCGTGGTGATCTGGGTGATGTTCGCGGTGAACGTCTTCGCCACGGTCATCCGGCGCAGGGAAGAGCAGATGTACGTGTCGCTCTGGTACGTCCTGGCGACCGTGGTGGCGGTGGCGATCCTCTACATCGTCAACAACGCCGCCGTCCCGGCCGGCCTCTGGAAGAGCTACCACGCCTACGCCGGCGTGAACTCCGCCAACGTCCAGTGGTGGTACGGCCACAACGCGGTGGGCTTCGTCTTCACCACGCCCATCCTGGCGATGTTCTACTACTTCCTGCCCAAGACCACCGGGCTGCCCATCTACAGTCACCGGCTCTCGATCGTGAGCTTCTGGTCGCTGATCTTCGCCTACCTCTGGACCGGCGCGCACCACCTCGTCTACTCGCCGCTCCCCGACTGGATCCAGACGCTGGCCATCGTCTTCACCCTGTTCCTCATCGCGCCCTCCTGGGGCTCGGTGGTGAACGGCTACTACACGGTGGGCGCCGACTGGTCGAAGATGCGCACCAACTACCTCACCAAGTTCTTCGTCATGGGCATCACCTTCTACGGCCTGCAGACGGTGCAGGGGCCGACCCAGGCGCTGCGGGTGGTGTCGCAGCTCATCCACTTCACCGACTGGGTCCCCGGCCACGTGCACATGGGCACGATGGGCTGGGTGACCATGACCATCTGCGCCTCGATCTACTACGTCATCCCCCGGATCCACGGGACCGAGATCTACTCGGAGAAGATCGCCAACGTGCACTTCTGGCTGGTGCTGGTGGGCCAGCTCCTCTTCTCCATCACCATGTGGATCACCGGCATCCAGCAGGGCGCGCTCTGGAAGGTGCAGAACGCCGACGGGAGCCTGAAGTACTCCTTCATGGACGGCCTGGTGAAGAACTACCCCTACTGGCACACCCGCACGCTGGCCGGGATCGTCTTCGCGGTGGGCATGCTGCTCTTCGTCTACAACGTCCTGAAGACCATCCAGCAGGGGAAGGCGCTGCGGGCCTCGCCCCCCTCACCGGCCCCGGCCGCGGCGTAGGGAAGGGGGAACGACATGGCTGGCGAGATCTACCGGAAGCCCGTCTCCTTCGCGCTGATGGCCGCGGTCACGGTGCTGGTGGGCAGCATCGTGACCATGGCCTACCCGATGTTCCGGGCCGAGATGCACGAGAAGCTGGAGAACCTGCGGGCCTTCACGCCGCTGGAGCTGGCCGGGCGCGACGTCTACCAGCGCGAGGGCTGCGTCGGCTGCCACACCCAGACGGTGCGGCCGCTCCGCTCGGAGGTGCTGCGCTACGGCGACTACTCCAAGGCCGGCGAGTTCTACTTCGACCGCCCCTTCCTCTGGGGCTCGAAGCGCACCGGCCCCGACCTGGCGCGCGAGGGCGGCAAGCGGCCCGACGCCTGGCACGCCCGGCACTACGCCGACCCGCAGGCGGTGACGCCCCGCTCCAACATGCCCCGGTACGCCTTCCTGGCGCAGGCCAGGCTGGACCCGTCGGAGGCGCGGACCCACTACCGGGTGCTGGCCTCGCTGAGCCCCAAGGGGCAGTGGACCGCCACCGACGCCGACTTCGCCGCGCTCTCGGAGAAGACCGAGCTGGACGCCCTCATCGCCTACACCCAGTGGCTCGGCCACGCGGTGCAGCGCAAGCAGGCGGCGGGCGGCGTCGAGCTCGCCCTGGCGAACCCGCTGGGCGACTCGCCCCAGGCGGTGGCCCGCGGCGCCAAGGTCTTCGAGGAGAACTGCGCGGTGTGCCACGGGGCCGAGGGGCACGGCGAGACCCAGATCGCCCCCAACCTGATGGACGACACCTTCCTCGGGGTGAAGGGGGACATGCCGGACGGCGCCTACTTCGGCCTCATCACCGGCGGCAGCGACGCCAAGGCGGCCCTGGGGCGCCCCGGGCTGCCCGACGGCGGCATGACCGCCTTCGGCGGCCAGCTCGCCAACGACGACATCTGGGCCGTCATCTCCTGGATCCGGGCGCAGCAGGCCCACGAGCGCCAGGAGGCGCCGGCGCGGGAGCAGACCGAGCACCTGCCGGGCGGGCAGCACTAGGGAGGCGGCCATGAGCGAGATTCCCGACACCGCGGAGGCGATGGAGAACAAGGAGACGGCCCACCGGCTGCCCCTGGGCTGGCTCGTCCTCTACTTCGGGCTCATCGCCTGGGGCGCCGCCTACCTCTGGCTCTACACGCCGGCGCTCGGCGGCTGGTCGCAGGCGGGCGCGTACGACCAGGCGGCGCCGGCGCAGCCGTCCCGCTGAGGAGCGAAACGATGGAGAACTCCGTCCTCGTCACCGTCGCCGCCACCGTCTTCTTCACGGTGGCCGCCACCGCGGCCGCGCTCTGGCTCTGGTACGCCCAGAGCCGGAAGAAGTGACCCCGTGAGCGGCCCGGAAGTCGCCTACCTGGCCTTCGGGCTGGTGCTCTGCGGCCTGCTGGTCTGGGCCGTCCTCCACTACTTCTCCGGCAAGCGCCGGGCGAAGGTGGAGGAGGCCAAGTACAAGATGCTCCAGGATGACGACGAGTAGCACCTTCCGGAGCCGCCGCCGGATCGCGGAGGTGGCGCAGGCCGTCCTGCTCCTCGGGCTCCCCTTCCTCCGGGTCGGGGGGGAGAGCGCGCTGCGCTTCGACGTCCCCACGCTGCGCCTGCACCTCCTCGGCGCGTCGCTGGCGATGGACGAGATGTTCGGGGTCCTGGCGGCGACCCTCTTCGTCACCTTCGCCTTCCTGCTCGCCACCCTGGTGCTGGGGCGGGTCTGGTGCGGCTGGGCCTGCCCGCAGACGGTGCTCTCCGACCTCACCGCGCCGCTCGACCGCTGGCGGCGGCGCGGCGGACCCCGGGCGGCGGCGGCCCACCTGGCGCTGCTCGCCGTCGCGGCGGTGGTGGCCGCCTCGCTGGTCTGGTGGTTCGTGGAGCCGCGCGCCTTCCTGCGGGACCTCGCCGCCGGGGCGCTCCACCCGGTGGCGGCCGGCGCCTGGGCGGTCCTGGGGGCGGTCCTCTACCTGGATCTCGCCTTCCTGCGCGCGCGCTTCTGCGCCACCGCCTGCCCCTACGCCAAGGTGCAGGGGGTGCTCTTCGACCGCCACACCCTGGTGGTGGCCTACGACGCCGCGCGCGACGCCGACTGCGTCGACTGCGGGGCCTGCGTCCGCTGCTGCCCCACCGGCATCGACATCCGCGACGGCCTGCAGATGGAGTGCATCGCCTGCGCCGAGTGCGTGGACGCCTGCGCCCCATCGG
>JAJZTO010000186.1 GCA_021848865.1 Myxococcales bacterium | reverse complement strand
TCCTCGCCGAGCTTGGCGTCGGCGTCGGCGACCGCGGTCCTGGCCTCGGTCCGGGCGCGCTCGAGCCGCGCCAGCAGGAAGAGCGAGGCGCCGGCACCGGCGACCAGCGCGAGGACGAAGAGGATCCAGGGCGCGCGGCTGGGCTTCGCCCTCGCCAGGCCATCCTTGTTGAGATCGTCGTAGGGGTCCTTGTAGGCCATGCGTCCCTCCAGGGCTCGGCGGTGCGGGGCATTCTTTCACCGGCGGAGCGAGCGGGGCAAGCGCACCACCCCCACCCAGGTCGACGTGGAGCCCGTCGAACCGGGAAGGCGGCGGTCCTCGCCGACGGGTGCCGCCCTCAAGAGGCCGCGACGCCCGTCGTGCCCGCCTGGGTCGCCTCGTGCGCCTTCCAGCGAGCCCGGAAGTCCTCGGTGAGGTCCTCTGGCTTCGGGTAGACGTCCTTCCAGCCGACGATCTCGCCGCAGATGATGCACTGATGCAGCCCGCCAGGGGCGGTTCGGACCCACTGGACATGGTGGAGGCAGTTCGGCACCTGAGGTTCCTAATCCGGGCTGTGGACCGCGCCATCTTCCCGCGTGGGGGCCCGTGGCTCACGCCCGCCCGGTGCTCCCGGAGGCGATGCGCCCTGCGACCAGCACCGCTCCCGCCACCGTACCGAGCCCGGTCACGCCCTGGAGGAAGGCGCCGGCCTGGTGGAAGTTCTCGTTCACCCGGCGTCCCACCTCGGCCTCGTCGATCGGTGCGCCTTCAAGCGCAGCCTCGAGCGCGTTCACGGTCGTGGCCGGCGCGATGAAGTCGCCGCGTACGCGGGGCCCGACCAGCCGCCCCACCGCGGCGGCGGAGAGCGCCTCGAGGAAGCCGATGGGGATCTCGACGAGGCCGCTGGTCGAGAGCCCGGCCTCGTCCTCTTCGGCCGGAGGCAGCTCCGCCTCGGTGAGCGTCCCACTCACCGGCTCTGGAGCGGGCTGGCCCGGGCCGACCCAGCCGCCCATCATCACGGCGGCCACCTCGTCGAAGCTGGGCGTCCGTCCAGCCAGTTCCGCCAGCGAGACCGCGGGTGGGCCGCCGGCCCGGGGATCCGAATGGGGTCGGGGGCGCAGCAGCCCTGGCGGGGGTTCGAGCGGCTGGGAGACCGAGAGGAAGGCTTCCAGCGCCACGGCGCCGTCGGGTGTCGCTTCTTGCGAGACCACGGCCAACTGCCGACCGCCAGCGGACACGAAGTCCCGTCCGAACCAGGCGGCCTGCCGCGCGCCCAGCCGGCGAAGCGCGGCCAGCAGCCCCCGGACGTACCGGTTGGTGGTCCGATCGGGCGGGAACGGCGCCGCCGAGAGCGGTGCCCCGGGGGGCGTGAAGAGGAAGAGGCCGATCGTTCCGTCGCCCGCGTGCAGCGTGCGGCCACCGCCGGCGCGACGAAGGAGCGTCACGCCCTGGGTCCGGGCTGCCGCCACCTCGACCGTGCTCGCCGCCCGCTGGTGGCGCCCCAAGAGGAGCCCCGGCGTCGCGAATTCGGCGATCACCAGGATCGGGGCGGGGTGGCCTGTCACCAGGAGGCCGGCCTCGACGCGCACGAAGCGCGCCGGGTCGCAGCGCGACAGCAGAGCCACCTGGAGCGGCCGCGTTTCCATGGACGTTCTTCTACTCGGGGGGGAGGCGCCGCGCCCAAAGCCGCTGCGATGGGGTAGAGAGCAGGTTAGGAAGACCCACCCATGACCCACCTGCTCGCCGCACGCTGGCTCTTCGGCATGAGCCTCGCCTTCCACATCGTCTTCGCGGCGATCGGCGTGGCCATGCCGCTGCTGATGGTCATCGCCGAGCTGCGCTGGCGCCGCACCGGCGAACCGGCGGCCCTGGAGCTGTCCCGACGCTGGGCCAAGGGGGTGGCGGTCCTCTTCGCGGTGGGGGCGGTCTCCGGCACCGTCATCTCCTTCGAGCTGGGGCTGCTCTGGCCGCGCTTCATGGCCTTCGCCGGCCCCATCATCGGCATGCCGTTCTCGCTGGAAGGGTTCGCCTTCTTCGCCGAGGCCATCTTCCTCGGCATCTTCCTCTACGGCCGCGATCGGGTCTCGCCGCGGCTCCACCTCGCCAGCGGCATCCTGGTGGCGGTGGCCGGGGCCGCCAGCGCCTTCTTCGTCACGCTGGCCAACGCCTGGATGAACCACCCGGCCGGCTTCCAGCTGCTGGCCGGGCAGGCTGGCGAGATCGATCCGGTGGCGGCGATGTTCCCGGCCGGATGGGGTGAGCAGGTGCTCCACGTCCTCATCTCGTCCTACGCCGCGACCGCCTTCGCGGTGGCCGGTATCCACGCCTTCCACCTGCGGCGGACGCCGGGCGATCCGTTCCACCGGACGGCGCTGGCCACGGTCCTGCCGGTGGCGATGGCGGCCGCGCTGCTCCAGCCCATCTCCGGGGACCTCTCGGCGCGGCGCATCGCCGTGACCCAGCCGGTCAAGCTGGCGGCCCTGGAGGGCCACTTCAAGACGCAGCGGCGTGCACCGCTGCGCGTCGGAGGCTTCCCCGACGTGGCCACCGGCACCACCCCGGGCGCCATCGAGCTCCCGGCGGGGCTCTCGCTCCTCGCCTTCCATGATCCGGACGCCGAGGTGCGCGGGCTGGAGGACTTCCCGCGAGAGCGCTGGCCGGATCCGCTCAAGGTCCACCTGGCCTTCGAGGTGATGGTCGCGCTCGGCTCGGGGCTGGCGGCCCTGTCGCTGACGGCGGGGGTGCTCTGGTGGCGCCGGCGATCCCTGCCCACGCAGCCCGCCTTGCTGCGGGCGCTCACCTGGGCGGCGCCGGCCGGGTTCCTGGCGCTCGAGGCCGGCTGGCTGGTCACCGAGTGGGGGCGCCAGCCCTTCGTGGTGTGGGGGGTGCTGCGGACCGCCGACGCGGTGACGCCGGTGGGTGGACTGGAGGTGCCGCTGGTGACCTTCGCGGTGCTCTACGTCTTCCTCGCCCTGGTGACCGCCACGGTGCTGCGCCGGATGATCCGCCAGACCTCGGCGGCGGGCCGTTCCGCGCGGGGGTGGTCGCCATGAACCTGCAGCTCGCGGTGGGGGCCACGGCGTTGCTGGCGCTGGTGGCCTACGCGCTCTCCGGCGGGGCCGACCTGGGCGGCGGGATCTGGGACCTGCTCGCCTCCGGGCCGCGGAAGCGGGAACAGCGGGCGCTGGTGGAGCAGGCCATCGGTCCGATATGGGAGGCCAACCACGTCTGGTTGATCCTGGTGGTGACCGTGCTCTTCACCGGGTTCCCTCCGGCGTTCGCGGCCATCTCCACCACGCTCTTCGTGCCGCTCACCGTCCTGCTGGTGGGGATCGTGCTGCGCGGCGCCGCGTTCACCTTCCGCGCCTACGACGAGGGCGGGGTCGCGGTGGAGCGGCGCTGGGGGCTGATCTTCTCCATGTCGAGCGTGCTGGCCCCGCTCATGCTCGGCGCCATCGTCGGCGCGCTCTCCTCCGGGCGGCTGCGGCTCGGGCCGGCGGGCGAGCCGCTGGGCGGGTCGATGGCCTGGCTCTCCTGGTTCTCGGCCGCCACCGGCCTCCTCGCCACGGCGCTCTTCGCCTTCCTGGCCGCGGTCTACCTCACGGTGGAGGCCCGCGGGGAGCTGCTGGAGGACTTCCGCCGGCGGGCCATCGCCGCGGGCGTGGCGACCTTCCTGGCGGCGGCCACCGCGGCCGGGCTCTCCTGGCGCGAGTCGCCGCTGGTCTTCGAGGGGCTCACCGCGCGCGCCTGGTCGCTCCCTCTTCACGCCGTCACCGGCATGGCTGCGGTCGGCGCCTTCTGGGCGCTCGTCACCCGCCGCTTCGTGCTGGCCCGCTTCCTGGCGGCGGCGCAGGCGACGCTCATCGTGCTGGGCTGGGGCGCGTCGCAGTATCCGTACCTGCTGGTCCCGGACGTCACGCTCGCCTCGGCCGCGGCGCCTCCGCGGACGCTGGCCCTCCTGCTCGGCGCGCTGGGGCTCGGAGCCTTGACGCTCATCCCCAGCCTCTGGCTCCTCTTCCGGGTGTTCAAGCGGCGAGCCCGGGTGGCGGACCCGCACGGTTGAAGCGGCCGCCGGTGCCGCTATAGTTCCGGCACCCGATGCCCGCCTCCGACACCCCCGCGGCCCGAAAGGCCCGTAGCAGCGACCTGTTGCTCTTCATCCTCCCCACCTTCATCTGGGGCACGACCTGGCTGGTCATCAAGTACCAGCTCGGCGTGGTCGAGCCCGAGGTGTCGGTGGCCTGGCGCTTCGCGGTGGCCTCGTCGGTCCTGCTCGGCTGGTGCGGGCTGCGCGGCCTCTCGCTCCGGTACGGCCTCCGCGACCACCTGGGCTTCGCGGTGCTGGGGCTGCTCCTCTTCGGGCTCAACTACATCCTGGTCTACCGGGCCGAGGCCACCCTGACCTCGGGCCTGGTGGCCGTGCTGTTCGCCTTCATGGTGTTCTGGAACCTGCTCGGCGCCCGCGTCTTCTTCTCGACGCCGGCGCCCACCGCGGTCCTCGTCGGCGCGGTGCTGGGCGTGGCCGGCGTGGGGCTCCTCTTCTGGGAGGAGGTGAGCGGCCTGCGCGGCGATCCGGGCCTGGTCGCCGGCGTCGCCTACGCATCGGCCGGCACCATGGTCGCCTCGGGCGGCAACCTCTTCTCGCAGCGGCTCTTCTCCAGGGGCGTGGCCGTGGTGCCGGGCACGGCCTTCTCCATGGGGTACGCCTCGTTGCTGGTCATGGGCTGGTGCGCGGTGCGAGGGGTTCCCTTCGCCTTCGACGCGCGGGCGCCCTACGTGCTGTCGCTCCTCTACCTGGCGCTCCTCGGCTCGGTGGTGGCCTTCGTGGCCTACCTCACGCTCCTCAAGCGGATCGGCGCGGGGCGGGCCGGGTACTCCACCGCCGTGGTCCCGGTGGTGGCCATGCTGGCCTCCACGCTCTTCGAGCACTACCGCTGGACGGTGGCGGCGACGGCCGGGATGCTGCTGGTGCTGGGGGGGACGGTGCTGGTGTTGCGCGTCAAGGAGCGGGCAACCGCAGCCGGAAGGTAGTCCCCTGGTCGGGCGCGCTGCGGGAGCGTGAAGAAGTGTCGCGCGCGGGGCCGGGCCGGGCGACGTAAGCTGCGGGCGTGAACGCGACCGACCCCGGACCCCCGCCCCGCGCCGCAGTGAGCGTGCCCCGCGGCGCCTTGAGCGGCCTCGCCGCGGCGGCCCTGTTCGGGGCCAGCGCTCCCGTCGCCAAGCTGCTCATCCCGGGTGCCGGTCCGCTCATGCTGGCGGGGTTGCTCTACCTGGGGGCCGGCGCCGGCCTGCTCGTGGTGGGCGCCTTCCGCCGCGCGGGCGCCGAAGCCCCACTCCGACGGTCGGACCTCCCGGCCCTGGGCTCCGTCATCGTGGCCGGCGGGATCGTCGGCCCCGTCCTCCTCGTCACAGGGCTGGCCCGGCTCTCTGGCGCGGCGGCGGCGCTGCTCCTGAACCTCGAGGCCCCGTTCACGGTCGGCCTCGCCGTGGTGATGCTCGGTGAGCGGCTCGCCCGCCGGGAGCTGCTCGGCGTGGTCGCCGTGATCCTGGGCGCGGCGGTGCTGACGTGGGCGCCGGGCGCGGTCGTGCTGGACCCCGTCGGCGTCGCGTGCGTCGCCGGGGCGTGCGCGGCGTGGGCGCTCGACAACAACCTCAGCCAGCGCCTCGCCATCCGGGACCCCGTCGCCGTGGTGCGGGCGAAGGCGCTCGTGGCCGGCGCCTTCAACGTGGCGCTCGGCATCGCCATCGGCGAGCGCTTCCCATCCCCGGCGTACCTGGGCGCGGCGCTGGTCACCGGCTCGCTCGGCTACGGGCTGAGCATCGTGCTTCACCTCCTCGCCGTCCGCTCGCTCGGGGCCGCCCGCCAGGCGGCCTACTTCGCCACCGCGCCCTTCATCGGCGCGCTCGTCGC
>JAJZTO010000185.1 GCA_021848865.1 Myxococcales bacterium | reverse complement strand
ATCTCGCCCTTCAGGCCCAGGCGGTCATCCAGGGCCTTCCCCTCGAACTGCTTCACCCAGGCCTCGCGGGCCATGTACTCGGCGGGCTCGTGGAAGACCACGGCCTCCACCCGGAGCACGCGGCCGACCGCCACGTGCCGCTCACCATCGAGGAGGTCGCGCTTTGGAACGCACCGCGGTCCTAGTGCTCGGCCACGGCAGCCGGCGCCCGCGCGCCAACCAGGAGTTCGAGCTCCTCGTCTCGCGCTTCCGCGCGCGGCGGCCCGACCTCGACGTGGCGCACGCCTACATCGAGCTGGCGAGCCCGCTCCTGCGGCACGGCCTGGCGCAGGTGGCGGCGCGGGCCGACCGGGTCGTCGTCGTGCCCCTGTTCCTCTTCGCGGCTGGCCACGTCAAGGACGACGTGCCGCGCGCCCTCGCCGCCGCGCGCCTGGCGTTCCCGTCCGTGCGCTTCGAGGCGGCCCGCCCGCTGGGCGTGCATCGCGCCATGGTCGAGCTCGCTCTCTCCCGTGCCCGCGCCGCCCTCGGGCCCGACGAAGGGGACGCCGCCGAGACGGTGCTCCTCGGGGTGGGCCGCGGCGCGAGCGATCCCGACGCCAACGGCGACCTGTGCAAGCTGGTGCGCCTCGTCGGGGAGGCGGGGAAGTTCGCCGCCGCCGAGCCGAGCTTCATCGCCATCACCCGGCCCTTCTTCCCGGCGGCTGCCGAGCGCGCCGCCCTCTCCCGCCCCCGGCGCGTCCTGGTGCTTCCGTACTTCCTGTTCGAGGGCGTGCTCGTGGAGCAGCTGGCGGCAGAGGTCGCGTCGTACTCGGCGCGGCACCCGGAGATCGACGTCCGGCTCGCGAAGCACCTGGGCGTCGAGGAGCGCCTGCTGGGGCTGGTGGAGGAGCGGCTGGACGAGCTGCTGCGAGGCGGCGGTGGGCCGCAATGCGACGCCTGCCCGCGCCTGGCACGGGCCCCAGGCCCGGTGACGCCATGATCCACTCTCGCAGCGAACCGCCCGCCGCTGGCGCTCCGACGCTCCGCACCGGGTTCACGACCGGCGCGTGCGCCGCGGCCGCCGCCCGGGCCGCCGCCCGCGCGCTCCTCACCGGCGCTCCCGTCGCCGCCATCGCCATCGTCCTCCCGAACGGACGGGAGGCGCGGTTCGAGATCTCCCGGTGCGAGCTCGAGGTTCAGCGCGCCCGCTGCGGGGTGGTGAAGGACGCCGGTGACGATCCCGACGTTACCCATGGAGCCGAGATCGTGGCCGAGGTGTCGCTGTCCAGGCGGCCCGGCGTGGTGCTGCGCGGAGGCGAGGGCGTGGCGACGGTGACGCGTCCCGGCCTCGGGCTCGAGCCCGGGCAACCGGCCATCAACCCCGTCCCGCGACGGAACATCACCGACATGGTCGGTCTCGAGCTGGAGGCGGCGGGCCGGAGCGGCGCGACGGTCACCATCTCGGTGCCCGACGGGGAGCGGCTCGCGGCGCTGACGCTCAACCCGCGCCTCGGCCTCGTGGGCGGCCTCTCGATCCTCGGCACGACCGGCATCGTGCGGCCCTTCTCCACCGCTGCCTGGCAGGCGAGCGTCACGCAGGCCATCGACGTCGCGCTGGCGGCAGGCCAGCCGCACCTCGTGCTCACCACCGGCGGCCGGACCGAGCGCTTCGCGATGGCCCTCCTGCCTGACCTCCCGGAGCAGGCCTTCGTCCAGGCCGGCGACGACATGGGGCTCGCGCTGCGCCACGCCACGCGGCGCGGGGCGGTGCGGGCGACGGTCGTGGCGATGGTCGGCAAGCTCGCCAAGATGGCGGCCGGCGCGACGCAGACGCACGTGTCGCGCTCTCGCGTCGACGCGGCGGTCCTCGCCCACCTGGCCGCCGCCGCGGGAGCGGGGTCGGAGCTGGTCGCCGGGATCGCCCAGGCCAACACCGCACGGCACGCCCTCGAGCTCGCCGACGCGGCCAGGCTGGACGGGTTCGCGCCGGCTCTCTGCCGCCGGGCCGCCGAGGCGCTGGCGCGCGAGACAGGAGCCCCGCTGCGGCTCCGGACGGTGCTGGTGGACTTCGAGGGCACCGAACGCGCGGCCTTCCCGCGTTCCAGGGAGGCGCCGTGAGCGACATGCGCCAGCTCACGGAGGCGGGCCGCCGGATCGAGGA
This sequence comes from Myxococcales bacterium, assembly GCA_021848865.1. GTDB lineage: Bacteria > Myxococcota > Myxococcia > Myxococcales > Anaeromyxobacteraceae > JACRMN01. Next base: position 3,752 of record JAJZTO010000185.1, on the reverse strand, counting down.
GGCGAGCTTCGCCATCATCGACGCGGAGGCCGGGCCTCACGGATACTCTCCCGCGCAGTGGCCGGTGGTGCGCCGGATCATCCACGCCACCGCGGATTTCGAGTTCGCCCGGACGCTCTCGTTCGGCCCGGGAGCGGTGGAAGCCGGCGTCGCGGCGCTGCGGGCGGGCGCGACCGTCCTGGCCGACGTGCAGATGATCGTCGCCGGCCTCTCCCGCCAGCGGCTCGCGACCTTCGGGTCCGAGGCGCGCTGCTTCATCGGCGACGCCGACGTGGTCTCCTCCGCCCGCGAGGGGGGAGGCACGCGCGCTGCGGCCGCGATGCGAAAGGCCGCGCGGTCGGGCTTGCTCGACGGCGCGCTGGTGGCGATCGGGAACGCCCCGACGGCCCTCGGCGAGGTGCACCGGCTCGTGCTCCAGGAGGGCGCGCGGCCCGCGCTCGTCATCGGCGTGCCCGTCGGCTTCGTCGGGGCTGCCGAGGCGAAGGAGGCGGCGCTGGCGTTGCCCGTCCCGTACCTCGTCGCGCGCGGCCGGAAGGGCGGCACGCCGGTGGCGGTCGCGGCGGTGCACGCCCTCCTCGCGGTCGCCTCGGGGGCCTGGCCGTGAGGCGGGCCATCACCGTGGTGGGCATCGGCGCGGACGGCTGCGCCGGGCTCACGAGCCGCGGCGCCGGCGCGGTGGCGGGGGCGCGCGTCCTCGCCGGCGGAGCGCGCCACCTGGCCTACTTCCCGCAGTTCCCGGGGGAGCGGGTCGTGCTCGCCGGCGACCTCGACGACGCCCTCGACCGGCTCGTCGCGCTGGCCGACGAGACGACGGTGTGCGTGCTGGCCTCGGGCGATCCGCTCTTCTTCGGCATCGGCGCCCGGCTCCTCCGCCGCCTGCCGCCCCAGGATCTCGAGTTTCTCCCCCACCCGACCTCGGTCCAGTGGGCCTTCGCCCGCGCCGGCCTTCCCTGGGACGACGCGGCGTGGGTGTCGCTCCACGGCCGCGGCCTGGAGGGGCTCGCCGCCCGGCTGCGGCGGCAGCGCAAGATCGCGGTGCTCACCGATGGCCACGCCTCGCCGCCGGCGATCGCGCGCCACCTCCTCGACCACGGCCTCGGCGGCCTGCAGGCGGTGCTGTGCGAGGATCTCGCCCGCCCTCGCGAGCGCGTCCGCCGACTCTCCCTGGAGGCGCTCTCGAGCCTCTCCGACCTGGCGCCGCTCAACGTCCTGCTGCTGCTCCGGCCCGACGGCTCGCCGTCTCCGAGCCTCATCCCATGCCTGCCCGACGAGGCGTTCGAGGCGCGCCGCGGCCTCGTCACCAAGCGCGAGGTGCGGCTCCTCGCCCTGGGCGCGCTCGGGATCTCCGAGGAGAGCGTCGTCTGGGACGTGGGCGCCGGCGCCGGCTCCGTCGCCATCGAGGCCGCTCTCCTCGCAAGCGCGGGGCGGTGCTACGCCGTCGAGCACGATCCCGAGTGCCTGGAGTACATCCGGCGGAACGCGCGGGCGCACGGCGCCGACAACGTCCGGATCGTCGCCGGGCGCGCACCCGCCGCGCTCGACCCGCTGGAGGCGCCGGACGCCGTCTTCGTGGGAGGCAGCGGCGGAGAGCTCGCCGCCATCCTCGATCTCGCGCTCGCCCGCGCGCGTCCGGGCGGGCACCTCGTGGTGAGCGCCGTCACGCTGGAGACGCTGGAGGAGGCCCGCCGCGCCTTCGCCCGGGCGGGCGTCGGGCACGAGGTCCTCCTCGCCGGCCTCGCCCGCTCCGCGCCCATCGCCGGCCGCACCCGGCTCGCGCCGCTCTCCCCGGTTCACCTCGTCACCGCCCGGAAGGCGTCCCGAGGCACCCCGTGAGCGCGGTGCTCCACGGCGTCGGCGTCGGCCCGGGGGCGCCGGATCTCCTGACGCTCCGGGCGGCGGCGCTGCTCCGGGAGGTCCCGGTCGTCGCCGCTCCGCGCCGTGCCGAGGGGGAAGACTCGCTCGCCTTGCGGATCGCGCGCGACGCCGTGGGTGAGGTGCCCGGGCAGGAGACGCTGCTCCTCACCTTCCCCATGTCCCGCGACGCCCAGGTGCGGCGCGCCGCCCGGGAGGCCGCGGCCGCGGAGGTGGGGGCGCGGCTCGCGTCGGGCCGCTCGGTGGCGTTCGTGACCGAGGGGGATCCCCTCGTCTACAGCACCTTCCTCGACCTCCTCGCCGAGTCACGCCGGGCCTTCCCGGAGGCGCGGGTGGACGTCGTCCCGGGCGTGAGCTCGCTGACGGCGGTGGCGGCCGCCGCGCTCGTGCCGCTCGCCGACGGCGACGGCCGGCTGGCGGTGATTCCCGCCCCGACCGCGCTCGGCGAGCTCGGCGAGCTCGCCCGGGAGTTCGAGACCGTGCTGCTCCTCAAGGCAGGCGGGGTCCTGCCGGACCTGCGCGCGGCGCTCGCGCGCGAGGGGCTCCTCGACCGCGCGGTGCTGGTGAGCGGGGCGACCACGGTCGGGGAGCAGGTCACTCGAGACCTCGCCTCGGTGCAGGGACGCACCGGCTACTTCTCGACGGTCCTCCTCACGCGCGCGCCGGAGGGACGCCGGTGAGCGGCCCGCGGCCCATCGCCGTGCACGCCCTGACCCGGGGCGGGTTGGAGCTCGCCGCCCGCGTGGCGGCGCGGCTGGGCGCGGATCTGCGCGTCCCCGTGCGGCTCGCCCATCTCGCGCCGGAGGGCGCCACGGCGTTCCCGCTCCCGCTGCGAAGGGCGATCGCCGCCACGTTCCGGGAGTACCGGGGCCACGTCTTCGTGATGGCGACGGGCGCCGTGGTGCGCGTCGTCGCCCCGCTGCTTCTCGACAAGCGGCGCGACCCTGCCGTCGTGTGCCTCGACGAGGCGGGCCGGTTCGCCGTGTCGCTCCTGTCGGGCCACGTCGGCGGCGCGAACGCCCTCGCCGAGGAGGTGGCCGCCGCGGTGGGCGCGCAGGCGGTCGTGACCACCGCCTCGGACGTGCGGGGGACGCTGGCGGTCGACCTGCTCGGCCGCGAGCTCGGGTGGACGCTGGAGGACCCGAACGCGAACGCGACGCGCGCCGCGACCGCGGTGGTCGAGGGCGCCCCGGTGCTCCTGGTGCAGGAAACGGGAGAGCCCGGCGGGTGGCTCGACGGGCGTTCGTTCCCGGTGAACGTCGCGCGGGCGTCGGCGCTCGCGGCCTGGGACCCGGGGCGTCACCAGGCGCTGCTCCTCGTCACCGACCGGCTCCCGCGCGGAGAGGAGGCGGAAGCCTTCTCGCGCGCCGTGCTCTACCGCCCGCGGAGCCTCGCGCTCGGCGTGGGGTGCGACCGCGGAGTGCCGCCGGACCTCGTCGCGCGCGGGGCGGAGGCGCTGCTCGCTCGCAACGGCCTCTCCTCCGCCTGCGTTCGCGAGGTGGCCACCGTCGAGCTGAAGGCGGACGAACCGGCGCTCCGGGAGCTGGCCGCGCGCCACGGCTGCGCCCTGCGGGCCTTCCCCGCCGTCGAGCTCGACGTCACGCCCGGCATCGAGCGCCCGTCCGACCGGGTGAAGCGGCACGCCGGCACCCGGGCCGTGGCCGAAGCGGCCGCGCTGCGGGCCGCCGGGGCGGGCCGCCTCCTGGTTCCGAAGCAGATCTACACGGAGCCGGGTGCCGGCCGCTCCATGACGCTCGCCGTGGCGCGGGTGCCCTTCGCCCCGGCCCGGAAGGAGGTTTCGGATGCCTGAGGCCGGGAAGCTCTGGGTGGTGGGCATCGGGCCTGGCGCGGCCGAGCAGCTGACGGCGGCCGCGCGCCAC
>JAJZTO010000184.1:2204-5895 GCA_021848865.1 Myxococcales bacterium | reverse complement strand
GCCCCCCAACGAAAAAGGGCCGCCTCGCGGCGGCCCTCGGTGCTTCTCACGACCAGCTCGCGCTAGTCGTGGCAGCCCGACACCAGCCGGGAGGCCTTGGCGCAACACTGGGCGACCTTCTCGGTCGCGCAGCAGGACTGCTTGGGCTTCGTGAGCAGCTTCATGCATCCTCCTCTCGGGAATGATCCACCGCCCGAGCGCCTCGTGGGAGCCTCCAAAGGGGCTGGAGGATTCTTCGCCGCACCCGAATCCCGGCGGATCGGGCAGGCTCCAAGGAGGGGAGCCCAATGTCCCGTCCCGACGAGAGCTTTCCGGCGCAGGTCGCCCGCGCCTCCACCACCCGCTACGCGGCTCTGTCCGCCTCGGCCGACAGCCTCTCCTGCGGCGGCGCCCTGGACCTCGCCGCGCCGCGCGAGGGCGAGACGGTGGTGGACCTGGGCTGCGGCCGCGGCGGCGACGTGCTCCGGGCCGCCGCCCTGGTGGGACCGCGCGGCGCCGCCATCGGCGTGGACGCCAGCGAGAAGATGCTGGCGGTGGCGGTGGAGCGCGCCGCCGGGACGCCGCAGGCCCGCTTCGTCCGGAGCGACCTCGCCGCGATCCGGCTGCCCGACGGCTGCGCCGACGCCGTGGTCTCGGACTGCGCCATCAACCACGCGCCCGACAAGGCGGCCGTCTACCGGGAGATCCACCGGCTGCTCAAGCCCGGGGGGCGCTTCACGGTCTCCGACGTGGTCTCGGAGGAGGAGCTGCCGGAGTCGGTGCGCCGCGACCCCGCGGCCTGGGCCGCCTGCTACGGCGGCGCCATCCCCGAGGCGGACTACCTCGCCGCCGTCGCCGCGGCGGGCCTCGGCGAGATCGCCGTGGCCCGGCGCACCGCGCCCTACGAGAAGGGCGGCGTCCTCGTGCACAGCATCACCGTCCAGGGCCGCCGCTAGCGTCCCCGGCAGGAGTCCCATGCGCCTCTCCCGTCACGCCATCCTCGCCCCGGTCTCCGGGCGCCCCGAGTCGCTCCTGGTCCAGCCGCTCTCGGGCCAGGCCGCGCTCCTGGAGCCGGAGAGCGCGGCCGCCCTCCGGGCCCTGCCCGGCGGCGGCGCCCTCCCGGCCGCGCTGCCCGAGGAGGCGCTGCGCCAGGCCGGCTTCGTCGTGGACGGCGAGGCGGAGGACGCCGCGCTCCTCGCCGCCGCCCGCGCCGAGTGGGCCGCCGAGGCGGCGAAGACGCCCACCCAGCTGGTGGTGGTCCCGAGCTTCGCCTGCAACCTCGCCTGCACCTACTGCTACCAGGAGCTCTTCGACCCGACGGCGGCCGGGCTCATGGCCCCCGAGGTGATCGAGGCCTTCTTCGCCTACGTCGAGCGCCACCACGGCGCCGAGTCGCCCCGCCCCTACGTCACGCTCTTCGGCGGCGAGCCGCTCCGCGACACCCCGGCCCACCGCGACCGCCTCGCCCGCTTCCTCGGCGGGGCGCGGGCCGCGCGGCTGCAGGTGGCGGCGGTCACCAACGGCCACGACCTGCAGGCGCTGCTGCCGCTGCTCGCCTCCGGGCCGGTGAAGGAGATCCAGGTCACGCTGGACGGCCCGGCGGCGCTCCACGACCGGCGGCGCCCCCACGCCGGCGGGGCCGGCACCTTCGCGCGCATCGTCGAGGGGATCGACGGCCTGGTCGAGGCCGGGATCCCGGTGAACCTCCGGGTGGTGGCGGACCGCGAGAACCTCTCCTCGCTCCCCGAGCTGGCGGCCTTCGCCGCGGCCCGGGGCTGGCTCGACCTCCCCGCCGGGAAGTTCAAGACCCAGATCGGGCGCAACTACGAGCTGTTCGGCTGCGCCAGCCGGCAGGAGAAGGGGGCCCTCTTCGACCGGGTGGAGCTGTGGGCGCGGTACGTCGAGCTCTCGGAGGCCCACCCCGAGCTGCGCCGCTTCCACCGGCCGCGCTTCCACGGGATCGGCCACCTCGCCGAGACCGGCGAGCTGCCCGCCCCGAACTTCGACGCCTGCCCGGCCGCGAAGACGGAGTGGGCCTTCGGCCCCGACGGCAGCGTCTACGGCTGCACCGCCACCGTGGGCCACCCGGCCCACCGGCTGGGCCGGTTCCACCCCGAGGTGGCGCGCGACGAGGCCGCCATCGCCCGCTGGCGGGAGCGCAGCACCCTCACCATCGCCGCCTGCCAGGGCTGCTCGCTCGCCCCGGTGTGCGGCGGCGGCTGCGGCGCCATCGCCTGGAACCAGCACGGCTCGGCCCAGGCGCCCGACTGCCGGCCGGTGCCGGAGCTGTACGGCCTGGGCGCCCGCTACTACGGGCTGGGCGCATGACCGCCGCGGCCCCGCCGGGCCGAGGCGCGCGGAGCGGGGAACCGTTCCGCCCGGGCGTGGCTCGCACCCTCATGCCCAAGCACGCACTGGTCCTCGGCGGCGGCTTCGCCGGGTTGGAAGCCGCCATCCAGCTCCGCCGGCGGGGTCTCGACGTCACCCTGGTCTCGAACCGGCCCTTCCTCTTCGTCTACCCGACGTCGATCTGGGTGGTGACGGGAGAGAAGCCGTTCGAGGAGGTCTGCCTGGACCTCGGCGACCTGGCCCGGCGCCACGGGTTCCGGTTCGTCGAGGGGGTGGTCGAGGCCGTCTCGGGGGCCGGCCGCGGCGCCACCGTGAACGGCGAGAAGCTCGCCGCCGACCACCTGGTGGTCGCCTTCGGCGGCGAGCGGCTGAAGCCCCAGGGCGTGGAGCACACCCACACCATCGGCGGCGACCCGCAGGCGGCGGTCCGGGCGCGGGACGCGCTCGCCGCGCTCCTGGCCCGCGGCCGGGGACGCGTCGCCATGGGCTTCGGCGGCAACCCCAGGGACACCTCGGCGGTCCGGGGCGGCCCGGTGTTCGAGCTCATGTTCAACGTGGACACGCTGCTGCGCCGGCGCGGGCTCCGGGAGGCCTTCGAGCTGACCTTCTACGCCCCCATGCCCAGCCCCGGCGAGCGCATGGGCAAGAAGGCGGTCGGGGCCCTCCAGGGCATGCTCGGCAAGCTCGGGGTCGGAACCCGCTTCGGGAAGAAGATCACCGCCTTCGAGCGGGACGGCGTGCGCTTCGAGGACGGCTCGAAGCTGGAGGCCGACCTGACGATCTTCCTCCCCGCCGGCGACGGCCACCCGGTGGTGAAGGGCTCCGACCTGCCCCGGAACGAGGCCGGCTTCGTCACCGTGGACGAGGGCTGCGCCGTGCCGGGCTTCCCCGGCGTCTGGGCGATCGGCGACGCCGCGGCGCTGCAGGGGCCGGACTGGCGCGCCAAGCAGGGGCACGTCGCCGAGGTCATGGCCCGGGTCGCGGCCGCGAACGTCGCGGCGATGGAGGCGGGGCGGCCGGAGCGCGAGAGCTACCTGCCGCACCTCGGCATCACCTGCCTGCTCGACACCGGGAACGGCGCCGCCTACGTCCACCGCGACGACGTGAAGGAGCAGCTGGTGCCGCTCCCGGTGGTCGGCCACTGGATGAAGCAGGCCTGGGGCGCCTACTACAAGGCGTCGAAGCGCAACCAGGTCCCGCGCCTCCCGGGGATGTGATGGCCGTGGCCGCGCGGCCCGATCCATGCGTGCCGGCATAGGGCGGGGGCTTGTCCCCCGCCCAGCGCCCGGCGCCAGGGACGCGGCCTGGCGGCCGGCCGGGGACGAGCCCCGGCCCTACCAGACGAAGATCCTGGATCCCTTGT
>JAJZTO010000184.1:0-2194 GCA_021848865.1 Myxococcales bacterium | reverse complement strand
CCCCTCCCCCGCCGCGGGCGGGGGAGAGGCCGGTCACGACCGCGCCGGGGAGCGGGGCACGCCGCTCCCGGCGGCGCCTCAGCCCTTCCGCGGATCGCCCGGGTAGCCGAGCGCCTTCCAGTCCACGCGGCCGCCGCCGTGGCACTCGGCGCACTTCACGGCCGCCTCCTTGGGCACGACCTCGTGGAAGATCGACATGTACCGCTCGGTCCGCACCCAGGCGACCTCCTTCACGTCCATGCCGGCCGCCTTGGCCCCCTCGCGGATGGCGGCGTCGGCGTTGCCGGTCTTGAAGAGGATCCCGACCTTCACCGGGATGAGCTTCCGCGTGGCGGCGTCGACCGGCATGTTCGCGGTGTGGAGCTTGAACGGGTAGAGCTTCGCCTTGCCGTCGGCGCGGCTCCCCTCCGGCGCCCAGAACCGCACCACCCCCTGCTCCACCGCCACCGGCGCGTCGGGGAGGGCGACGCGCCCCCTCCCGTCCCACCAGGCCAGCACCGGCTTCACGTCCTTCCGGAAGGTGATGGCCGGCTCGAACTTGCCCTGCCCGGGCACCGGCTCCGCCCGCGAGAAGTCGCGGTGCATGTCGGTGGGCTTGTCCTTGGCGAAGGTGGGGACGTGGCAGGCGGTGCAGGCCACCCGCGCCAGGTGGGCGGCCAGGACCGGGTCCCGGTGCGCGGTCCGGCCGTCGTGGCAGTGGCCGCACCCCTCGCCGGGACCGGCGTCCCGGCCCGCCATCTGCGACCCGGCCCCCACGAACCGGTGGTCGCGGGCCCTGTGGCACTGCAGGCAGGTCATCGACGAGCCGAGGTGGACGTCGAAGCCGCGGCTCTTCAGCGCCGCCGCCTCCAGGTCGCCGCGCTTGTAGTTGATGCCGCCGCCCGAGCCGGCGTGGCAGCGCAGGCAGATGGCGGTGTCGGGCAGCCGCGGGTTTCGCGCCGCCAGCAGCAGCTCCTCCGGCGTCATCGCCGGCGCCCACTTCAGCGCGCCGCCCCCGGCGTCGGCGACGTCGCGCCGGTAGGCCGCGGAGTGGCACATCAGGCAGTCCACGTTCTCGAGCTGCGCCGGGGTGGCCTCGGCCTCGGGCTTCGCCCCCAGGCCGGCGTGGCAGGCGGAGCAGCCCTTGGCGATGACCTTGCCCTCGGCGTTCTGGACCCGCGCGATCCAGCTGATGGCGGGGCTGGTGCAGAAGTCGTTGGAGACGTTGATCTTGCCGAGCGCCCGCCCCCCCGCGTTCACCAGGTTCGGCGCCTGCGATCTCCACTGGTAGTGGAGCGAGGCGTGGGCCGCCCGCCCCTCCGCCTCGTGGCAGGCGAGGCAGGTGCGGGTGCCTTCCCAGCTCTTCACGTACTCCTGGTGAGGGTTCTCGACGACGATCCCCTCGCCGGCGGCGAGGGCGGCGGGCGCCAGCGCCAGACCGGCGGCGGCCGCCAGGGTTCTCGACAGGTGCATGCGTGGGGGCCCTCCCGTGCCCCGCGGCAGCATGGGGCCGGGACGCGCCGAGCGGGCCACCGAAAGCTTGCGGCACGTGGCCGCAGGGCGGTCCGATCGCGGCGCCGGCCGACCCTCGACCTCGCTTGCGACGGGACGTTTCAGCGGCGATCGTCGGCGGGCCGTTCACGGTGACCGGGGAGCCGTCGACCTCCGGCCGGTCGCGGTGGCGACCGGCTTCGGGCCGTGGCGCCGCGGGCCGCGAACCCCGGCGCGCCGCCGCGCGCTCCAACCCGGTGAAGTCGAGGAGCCGGGGACCGGCTCCTCGCGGGGCGAGGCCGACGGCGGCCTCGGAAGGAACGCCGCATGGCCATCGAGCGACAGGCGCCCTGTCCGGAGTGCGCGAAGGTCGGCGAGCTGCTCTCGGACTACCTCGACGGGGAGCTGCCCGAGCGCGGCCGCTGGGTGGTCGAGCTGCACCTCGGGCGCTGCACCGCCTGCACCCGCTTCCTGGCGGAGCTGGCGGCGACGGTGACCGCGCTGCACCGGCTCGCCCGGCCGGACGCGGTCACCCGTGCGCTTCGAGGAACCTCTTCAGCGCGGTCCTGACCGACTGCTCGACGCGCGGGGGGACCCGCTCGTCGCCGGCGCGCTGGCAGAGGGTCAGGCTGGCGCGCAGCGAGTCGCAGCGGGCGCCGCACCGCGGGCAGCGCCGGATGTGATCCTCCAGCTCCTCGCAGACCGTCCCGCTGATCTCCCCCTC
>JAJZTO010000183.1 GCA_021848865.1 Myxococcales bacterium | reverse complement strand
GGTGGGCGTGTAGAAGCCGCCGATCCCCGCCCCGCCGGCGCGGATGGCCTCGGAGAAGGTGCCCTGCGGCATCAGCGTCACCTGGATCCGCCCCTCGGCGTAGGCCCGCCCCACGTCGGGGTTGGTGGTGAAGTAGCTGCCGATGGCGCGGCGCACCTTGCCGAGCCGCAGCGTCTGGCCCAGGTACTTGCCGGGCTCGCCCAGGTTGTTGCTGACGATGGTGAGCTCCTTCCAGGGGCCGGCGTTGAGCGCGCTCACCAGCGAGAGCGGCTTCCCCACCAGGCCGAAGCCGCCCACCATGATCACCGCCCCGTCGAAGAGGGTCCGACGGATCGCCTCCTCGGGCGTGAGGATCTTGTCCACGTTCCTGGTCATAGCGCGAGATAGGCCTTTCGCACGTCGTCGTCGAGCAGCAGGTCGGCGCCGGTGCCCTGGAGCGCCACCCGGCCCGACTCCAGGACGTAGGCGCGGTCGGCGATGCGGAGCGTCTGCTGCGCGTTCTGCTCCACCAGGAGCACCGTCACGCCCAGCGACCGGATCTCGCCCAGCACCTGGAACAACTCCTGGGCCAGCAGCGGCGCCAGGCCCAGCGACATCTCGTCCACCGCCAGCAGGCGCGGCTCGCTCATCAGGGCGCGGCCGATGGCCAGCATCTGCTGCTCGCCGCCGGAGAGCGTGCCGCCGGCCTGCCGCCTCCGCTCCGCGAGGCGCGGGAAGACGGAGTACACCTTGTCCATGCTCCGGGCGCGGCCGGACCGGGCCCGGGGGAGGTAGCTGCCGAGGAGCAGGTTCTCCTCCACCGTCATCAGCGGAAAGACCTGGCGCCCCTCGGGCACGCAGGCGATCCCCCGGTCCACCACGTCGTGGGCCGGGAGGCCGGCCAGCGGCCGCCCCTCGAACTCGATGGTGCCGCCGGTGGGGCGCAGCAGGCCGGTGAGGGCCCGGAGCAGCGTGGTCTTGCCCGCCCCGTTGGAGCCGAGCAGCGCCACGATCTCGCCCTTCTCCACCTGGAGGCTGGGGCCGAAGAGCACCTGCACGTCGCCGTACCCGCAGGTCAGGTCGCGGACCTCGAGCATCATGCGGCGCTCCCCAGGTAGGCGCCGATCACCTCGGGGTTGGCGGCCACCTCGGCCGGCGTCCCCTCGGCCAGCTTCTTGCCGAAGGAGAGCGCCACCACCCGGTCGGAGAGCCCCATGATCACGCGCATGATGTGCTCGACGATGACGATGGAGACGCCGCCGCGCCGGATCTCGCGGATCAGGTCGATGGTCTCCTCCACCTCGCGCGGGTTCAGCCCGGCCACCACCTCGTCGAGCAGCAGCACCCGCGGCTCCAGCGCCAGGGCCTTGGCGATCTCCAGCCGCTTGCGCGAGGGGAGCGTCAGCGATCCGGCCGGCTCGTCCCGGAAGCGCGCCAGCCCGACGCGGGCCACCACCGCGGCGGCGGCGCGCTCGGCGGCGGCGCGCGAGGGGTGACGGAGGTAGGCGGCCACCATCACGTTGCCGAGCACGGTGAGGCGCGGGAAGGGCCGGACCACCTGGAAGGTGCGCCCCACCCCGAGCCGCGCCAGCGCGTAGGGCGGGAGCCCGGTCACGTCCTTCCCGAACAGCTCGACCCGGCCCCGGGCCGGGCGGACGTAGCCGCTGACGGCGTTGAAGAGCGTGGTCTTGCCGGCCCCGTTGGGCCCGATGAGGCCGAGGATCTCCCCCTCCTGGACCTCGAAGCCCACGTCGGCGACGGCCATCAGGCCGCCGTACTGGACCCGGATCGCCTCAGCCCGCAGCGCGACGCCCATGGAGGGCCCTCCTCCAGGCGCCGCGCAGGACGCCGGCCAGTCCCTCCGGCGCGAAGCGCACGATGATCACGATCATCACCCCGTAGATGAGCAGGCTGGCCTGCTGGAAGGTCGAGCGGAAGGCCTCCTGGAGGGTGAGCAGCAGCAGCGCCCCCAGGGTCGGCCCGAGGAGGGTCCCCATCCCGCCGACGATGGCCATCAGCACCAGCTGGATGCTGAGGTGCAGGTCGAAGACCCCCTGCGGCTCGAAGAAGGAGAGGTGCACCGCGTAGAGCGAGCCCCCGGCCACGGTGAGCGCGGCGCTGGCGGCGAAGGCCAGGATCTTCATGCGCGTCGGGTTCACCCCCAGCGCCATGGAGGAGTCCTCGTCCTCGCGGATGGCCTCCAGCCGGTGGCCGAAGCGGGAGCTCCCGACCCGCCAGGCGGCGAGCAGGGCGACGCCCAGCAGGACCAGGGCCAGCCAGAACTGCGTGCGGCGGTCGAAGAGGTCCAGGCCGAAGGGCCGGGGCAGGTCGTTCAGCGAGATCCCCTCGGGCCCGCCGGTGAGGTCAGCCCAGTTGTTGGCGACGATGCGGAGGATCTCGGCCACCGCGATGGTGGAGAGGGAGAAGTAGGCGCCCCGCAGCCGGAAGGTGAGCCAGCCCCAGCCCGACGCGACCACCGCGCCGGCGGCCATGGCGATGGGCACGCCCCACCAGAGCGGCAGCTGCAGCCGGGTCCAGAGCAGCACCGAGACGTAGGCCCCCAGGCCGACGAAGGCGGCGTGGCCCAGCGAGTGCTGCCCGGCCCAGCCGCCGACGAGGTCCCAGGCGGTGGCCAGCGCGGCGAACAGCACCAGGCTGAAGCCGAAGTTCATCGCGCCCGGGAACAGGACCGGGTAGAGGGCCAGCAGCAGGAGCACCAGCGCCACCCCGGCCAGCGGGTGGAAGGCGAATCGGCGGTCAGGCACGGCTCCTCCCGAACAGGCCGGAGGGCCGGAAGAGCAGCACCAGCAGGAAGGCCACCAGGCCGATGGCGTCCCGGTAGCCGGTGGCGCCCAGCGCCGCCCCCATCGACTCGGCGGTGCCGAGCAGGATCCCGCCGCCGATGGCGCCGGCGACGTTGCCCATCCCGCCGAGCACGGTGACCACGAAGGCCTTGAGCGTGAAGGTGCTCCCCACGGTGGGGAAGACGTAGAGCACCGGCAGCAGCAGGACCCCGGCCGCCATCGCCAGCACCGTGCCGATGGAGAAGACCGCGGTGCGGACGAAGGCGGTGTTCACCCCCTGCAGCTCCGCGGCGTCCCGGTTCTGGGCGGTGGCGCGGATGGCGCGGCCCAGGTCGGTGCGGGCCAGCACCCACCCGAGCGCGCCGATGACCGCCACGGTGATGGCGAAGGAGATGAGCAGCGGCACCGAGAGGGTGACCGGCCCGAGCCGGACGGTGGAGGTGGAGTAGGAGGTGAAGATGGTCTGCGGGTGGGCCCCGAACAGGAACAGCAGCGAGTTGGAGAGGATCAGGCCGGTGCCCACCGTCATGAGGATGGCGGTGTGCTCCGGGGCGCGGGCGATGGGGGCCAGGAAGAGCCGCTCCACCGCCGCGCCCAGGAGGCCGCCGGCCGGGATCACCAGCAGCAGCGACAGGTACGGATCGATCCCGAAGTGGCGGAAGAGCACGTAGGCCGTGTACATGCCGACCGCCATGAACTCCCCGTGCGAGAAGTTCACGATGCGCATGACGCCGAAGATCAGGCTGAGCCCGATGCCCACCATGGCGTAGACCCCGCCGGTGAGGATCCCGCCGGCCAGCGTCTGGAGGCCCGTGACGAGCGTCATGGCATCCGCCCCCGGCCCGGGCCTAGCGCTTGCCCCAGGCGGGCGTGGGGAAGCGCAGCGGGCCGGAGGCCACCGCCTTGGGCCACACCACCACGAACTTCCTGTCCTGCACCTGGATCACCAGCGAGGGGGCCGGGTTCTGGTTCCGGTAGCCGTCCCGGTTGGCGAAGGAGACCGGCCCGAAGGCGGTGAGCAGGTTGGTCTTCTCCAGGGCGGCGCGGACCGCCTCGCGGTCGGTGGAGCCGGCGCGCCGGATGGCGTCGGCCGCCGCCAGGGCGCCGGCGTAGGCCTTGGCCGCGTGGTGCGACGGCTCGCCGTGGAGCTGCGCCGTCAGGCGCTCGAACAGCTCCTTGGCGCCCGGGTACTTGCCCTCGGGGCGCCAGGGCGAGGCGCTGGTCACGTACTCGGCGGCGTCGCCCGCCCCGGTGATGAACTGCGGGATGGCGTAGCCGGTGCCGCCCACCGAGACGAAGAGCCGGGGGTTCAGGTTCACCTCCTTGGCCTGGCGCATCAGCGTGGCGGCGTCCTCCTCGTAGCTGGAGAGGGCCACCACGTCGGGGTTCAGGGCCTTGAAGGAGTTCAGGGTGGGGCGGAAGTCGGTGAGGCCGCGGTCGTAGGCCTGCTCGGCCACCACCGTGAAGCCGCCGGACTTGGCCCGGTCCTTCGCCGAGTTGGCGGTGGACTTCCCCAGCGCGTCGTTGCTGACCAGGATGGCCACCGTCTTCAGCCCGGGCAGCGACTTCATCATGTCGAAGCAGGCGTCGGCGAAGGAGTCGGTGGTCTGGCCCACGCGGAAGACGTACGGGGAGCCGGGCTTGGTGATGGCGGTGTCGGCGCTGTTGCTGTTCAGCAGCACGATCTTGCTGCGGGTGGCGTACCCGGCGAGCGGCTTGGTGATGCCGGAGGCGTAGGCGCCGAGGATCAAGGGCACGCCCTTGCCGATGAGCTTCTCCGCGGCCGCCAGCGCGGCGTTCTGGTTGCTGGCGTCGTCCTCCACCAGGAGCCGGAGCGGCCGGCCGAGCACGCCGCCCTTGGCGTTCACCTCGTTGACGGCCACCTGGTACCCGGCCACCTCCATGGCGCCGAAGGTGGCGAAGCTGCCGGAGAGGGAGGTGATGACGCCGATGTCGATGGGCTCGACCGCCGCGGCGGGACGCGCCAGGGCGACGAGGGCCAGTGCGGCGAGCAGCCCGGTGCTGCGGGAAGTCCGGATGCGCATGATTCCTCCGTCGTTCACTGCCGTGAGACCAGCACTTCACTGATGGCCCGCGCGGCGGCCACGATGGCCGGCGCGGCACGCTTCTCCAGCTCGGCCCGCGTGAAGCGGGCGCTGGTGAAGGAGGCGTTGATGGCCGCGACCGCGGCGCCGCGGGCGTCGATCACCGGCGCGGCGCAGGAGCGGAGCCCCAGGTCCAGCTCCTGGTCGTTCAGGGCGTAGCCCTGGCGGCGCACCGCCCGCAGGGCCTCGCGGAGGCGGGCCGGATCGGAGAGGGTCTGGGGGGTGAAGGCCTCGAGCCGGGCCCGCGAGAGGATGCGCTCGCGCTCGGCCTCGGGCAGCCAGGCCAGCAGCACCTTGCCCATCGAGGTGCAGTGGGCCGGCAGCCGCGATCCCACGCCCAGGTTGGTGGAGAGGATGCGCTTCCCGCCGACCCGGGCCACGTAGACCACCTCGGCCTCGTCCAGCACCGCCATGTTGGTGGTCTCGCCCAGCCGGCGCGAGAGCGCCTCGAGGTGGGGGAGCGCGATGTCGGTGAGCGAGAGGCGGGCCAGGAAGTTCCCGCCCAGCCGGAGCACGCGGACGGTGGGACGGTAGCGGCGGCTGTCCCCGTCCAGGTCCAGGTAGCCGGTCGCCACCAGGGTGGAGAGGTAGCGGAAGGCGGTGGCCTTGCCCCAGCGCAGCGACCGGGCCAGCTCCATGAGCGTGAGCCCCCGCGGGGCCCCGCCGAGCCGCTCCAGCGCCTCGAGCCCCTGCGCCAGCGAGCGGATGGTGTACCGCGAGCTGCTCCGCTTGCGAGTTTCGCTATGCGAAACCTGGTTTCTCAAGATGGAAACTGGTAGCGCGCGGCGCCGGGGCTGTCAACCGCGGCGTGCGACCGGCGGCGGCCGCCGCCGGTGGCCCGCTCGCGCCGCGCGGCGCGCCGGCGCCCGGGAGCCGCGGGGACCGGCCCGCCCGGCGCGCGCTCAGGCCACGCGCCGGTAGACCAGGCACTTGAGGTAGCGCCCCTCGCGGAACTGGGGCGACACCGGGTGGTCGGGCGGCTGGCGCCGCTCCTCCACCAGCTGCAGCTCGACGCGGGACTTGAAG
>JAJZTO010000182.1 GCA_021848865.1 Myxococcales bacterium | reverse complement strand
GGAGCTTGGTGGTCACCCCGTCGAAGAAGGCCACCGCCGCAGGCCGGCGGATGGCGCCGCCCAGCTGCGGCGTGCTGGAGCTGCAGGCGGCCAGGAGCAGCGCGGCGCCGGCCAGGAGGCGACGGGTCATTGGGCCATTCCCAGCCGCATCTCGACCCAGGCCGAGCGCGGGTCGGTCGGATTGTCGAGGCGGATCACCGAGACGAAGTGCGAGCCGAAGGAGCCGACGTAGAGGCGCGCCGATCCGTCGGCGCGGCTCTCCACCGCCAGCCCGGCCGGCTGCTTCCCGAGGATCGGCGTCCCGGTCGCCTGGTCGATCCCGAAGACCCGGGGGACCAGGCCGCTGGCGTCGTCGTAGAGCCAGAGCGAGCCGTCGCCGTTGCAGCTCACCGCCACCAGGTCGGCGAGGCCCGGCCGCGGGATGACGCGGACCTCGGTCGGTCCGATGCCCACCGGGATCAGGGAGAGCAGCTGCCCGCCGATGCCGCCGGTGGAGGCCGGGGTGACGTCGAGGACGGCGAGCGCGCCGCCGATGTCCGGGGTGCGGGCCCCGACCGCCGCCGAGGTGTAGCCGTCGTAGAGCCGCAGGCCTATGTAGGCCCGGGTCCCGTCGCTCGACACCGCGATCCCGGTGGTCTCGGCGCCGAAGACGCGCGTGGCCAGGTTGAGCGGCGGGGGCGGGTTGGTGGCGGAGGGCGGGAAGGCGAGGTCCAGCCAGCGCAGCGGCACGTAGCCCGGCCCGCTGAAGGCGCCGGTCATGAAGACGCGCTGCGCGAAGGGGTCGAAGGCGGCGCTCCGGGCGGCGTCGAGCCCGACGTTGATGGGCGCCTGCAGCCCCGGGCCCTTGCCGGCCGCGAGCCGGTCGGGGACCTTCAGCGCCAGCTCCGAGAGGAAGCCGACGTTGTAGGGCGTCGACAGGTAGGTGACGTAGACCGAGGCCGAGAACCCGGACCCGCTCCCCCCGCAGGCCGCGGTCACGCCGTACGGGTCGCGCAGGTCCGGATCGAGAGCGATCCGGCAGCCGGCGCCGCAGCTCACCGATCCGTCGTTCCCCAGGGTGAGGCGGTAGAGCCGGTCGCGGGAGCGGGAGGCGACGAAGGCCAGCGGGCCCTCGGGCGCGAGCCCCGTCTCCCAGCCGGGGCAGTGCTCCTCGTCGAGCAGGGCCACCTCGCCGCCGAAGCTGCCGATGCGGGCCGCGCCCAGGCGGTAGGGAAGGAAGTCGGAGAGGTCCCAGACGTCCCGGGGGCCGAGCGTCGCCGGGCGCTCCGAGGGCTCGGGCACCCGGACGGCGATGAGCGTCCCGCCCTCGTTGGTGTCGTAGCTGAGGTCGAAGTTCGAGGAGACGACCTGGAGCACCGTCTGGCAGCCGGGCGCGCCGGCGGCGCAGCCGCAGGGCGCGGCGGTGCAGCCGGCCCTCAGGTGCCGCAGCGCCAGGCCGACCGGAAAGCGGAAGCGGTCGATCGGAGGCGCGGCGTCGCGGGCGATGTCGCCGCAGCCGGCCAGGAGAGCCGCGAGCGCCAGGAATTTCGCGTGCTTCGTCGCCATGTTCACGGGGGCCAGCACCCTAGCCGCGGCGGCGGCCCAGGGTCAAGGGAAAGGGCCCCTAGGCAACCGCCGCTTCCGCCTGGATCTTCCTGAAGTCGGCGACGTCGGCGAAGAGCGCCGCCACGCGGCGCATCAGCCCGAGCCGGTTCTCCCGCAGCCGGGCCTCCTCGGCCATGACCAGGACGTCGTCGAAGAAGGCGTCCACCGCCGGCTTCAGCGCCGCCACCGCCTGGAGGACGCCGGGCCAGTCGCGCCGCGCCCGGAGCGCGGAGGCCCGCTCCTCCACCCGCACCAGCTCGGCGTACAGCGCCTGCTCGGCGGGGTCCCGCAGGAGCGACTCGTCCACCGGCCCGGCGCCAGCGCCCGGGGCCTTCTCCTGGATGTTGGCGACGCGCTTGAACGCCACCGCCAGCGGCAGGAAGTCGGGGCGGCCCCGCAGGCCCGCCAGCGCCTCCAGCCGCTTGCGGGCGTCGACCACGTCGTCGGCCCCGGCGGCCAGCACCGCCTCCACCAGGTCGACCGGGTGGTCCTCGCTCCAGAGGGCCCGCAGGCGCCCGCGCAGGAAGTCGAGCGCCTGCGCCGCCACCGCCGGCCGCTCGGCCGCCAGCTTGACGCCGGCGAGCGCGTCCAGGGTGGCCTCCACCGCGGCCGGGAGGGAGAGGTGCCAGCCCCGGTCCAGCAGGAGCCGCAGGATGCCGATGGCGGCCCGGCGCAGGCCGAAGGGATCGGCCGCCCCGGTGGCCTTCTCGCCCACGCCGAGGATCCCGACCAGCTGGTGGAGCCGATCGGCCAGCCCCACCAGCGCGCCCAGGTCGCCGCGCGGCATCTCGGCCGAGGCGCCCACCGGCTTGTAGTGGTCCTCGATGGCGTCGGCGATCTCGGGCGGGTAGCCCTCCAGGCGCGCGTAGTGCCCGCCCATGATCCCCTGCAGCTCCGGGAACTCGCCCACCATCCCGGTGCCCAGGTCGGCCTTGCAGAGGCGGGCCGCCTCCCGGGCGCCGGCCACCAGCTCCTCGCGCCCCAGGGCCTGCGCCAGGCCCGCGGCCACGGCGCCGATGCGGCCGACGCGGTCGAGCTCGCTGCCGAGCCGCGCCTGGTAGGTGCGCCGCGCCAGGTCCGGGACCCGGTCGGCCAGCTTCCGCTTCCGGTCCTCCTCGAAGAAGAAGCGGGCGTCGGCCAGCCGGGCGCGCAGCACCCGCTCGTAGCCGTGACGCGCCAGCTTGGGGTCCCGCACCGGCGTGCCCGAGACGGCGATGAACTGGTTGGTGAGCCGCCCCTTCGCGTCCAGCACCGCGAAGTAGCGCTGGTGGTTGCGCATCTCCGAGATCACCACCTCGGGCGGCAGTTCCAGGTTGGACTCCTCGAAGGTGCCGAGCACCGCGGTGGGGTGCTCCACCAGGAAGGTCACCTGCTCCAGCAGCGGCTCGTCGGGCCGCACCACCCCGTGGGCGCGGTGCGCGGCCTTCGCCAGCGCGCTCTGGACGGCGATGCGGCGCTCCCGCGGATCCACCTCGACGAAGCCCTTGCGCAGCCTGGCGACGTAGTCCTCCGGCGTCCCCTTCAGGGCGATGGCGCGGGGCGCCAGGAAGCGGTGGCCGGTGGTGGTCCGGCCGCTCGTCACCTCGCCGAAGCGGACGCGGAGCGGCTTGCCGCCGTGGAGCGCCACCATCCAGCGCACCGGCCGCGCGAAGGTGACGTCGTCCCAGCGGCTGCGCATCGCCTTGCGGAACTTCAGGCCGGCGACGAGCCGCTCCAGCAGGCCGGGGAGCACCTGCTCCGCCTTCCGGCCCTTCTCGACGCGGGTGGCGGCGAGCCGCTCGCCCTTGGGGGTGGCGACCCGCTCCAGCTCGCCGACCTCCACGCCCTGGCTCCGCGCGAAGCCCAGGGCGGCCGCGGTGGGCTTCCCCTCGGCGTCGAAGGCCTGCGCCACCGGCGGCCCCAGGGACTGGGTGCGGGCGTCGGCCTGGCGGGGCGCGACCTCGCGGGCCCAGACCACCAGCCGCCGCGGCGTGCCCATGGCCTTCACCTCGCCGCAGCCCAGGCGGGCGTCGGCCAGGGCCCGGGAGAGGTCGTCCTGGAGCTGCTGGATGGCCGGCGGCACGAAGCCCGCCGGGATCTCCTCCGCGCCGATCTCGAACAGAAGGTCCGCCATGGGTCACTCCCTCGCCGCCGTCGACCCCGGGACCGCCTTCTTCCTCGTCCCCGGCTTGCCGAGCAGCGGGTAGCCGAGCGCCTCCCGCGACTCCAGGTATCCCTTGGCGCACTGGTGGGCCAGGGCGCGGACGCGGCCGATGTAGGCGGCCCGCTCGGTGACGCTGATGGCCCCGCGGGCGTCCAGGTTGTTGAAGGCGTGGGAGCACTTCAGGCAGTAGTCGTAGGCCGGGAGCGGGAGCTTCCGCTCCAGCAGGCGCCGGCACTCCCCCTCGTACACGTCGAACAGGCCGAAGAGCATCTTCGGGTCGGAGGCGCGGAAGCTGTACTCGCTCATCTCCACCTCGTTGCGGTGGAAGACCTCGCGGTAGCGGACCCCCTTCACCCACTCCACGTCGAAGACGTTCTCCACGTCCTGCAGGTACATGGCGATGCGCTCCAGGCCGTAGGTGAGCTCGGCCGCCACCGGCCGCACCTCGAAGCCCCCCGCCTGCTGGAAGTAGGTGTACTGGGTGATCTCCATCCCGTCGCACCACACCTCCCAGCCCAGCCCCCAGGCGCCCAGCGTCGGGCTCTCCCAGTCGTCCTCGACGAAGCGGATGTCGTGGTCGCGGGGGTCGATGCCGATGGCCCGCAGCGAGCCCAGGTACAGCTCCTGGACGTCGGGCGGGTTGGGCTTCAGGATCACCTGGAACTGGTGGTGCTGGTAGAGCCGGTTGGGGTTCTCCCCGTAGCGCCCGTCCGCGGGCCGCCGCGACGGCTCCACGTAGGCCACGTTCCAGGGCTCGGGCCCCAGCACCCGGAGGAAGGTGGCCGGGTTCATGGTGCCGGCGCCCACCTCGAGGTCGTAGCCCTGGGTCAGGATGCAGCCGTGGGCCGCCCAGTAGCTCTGCAGCTTCAGGATCAGGTCCTGGAAGGTCACGCGTCCTCCACCCGCTGCCGCGCCGGAAAGGGGCTCCGGCGTGCGGATCGCGCAAGGTAGGACCAGGCGGCGCGGCTGTCAAACGCGGCCTCGGCCCGCGGGGACGCGCCCCGCCCGGCGAACCGTCCCCCCGGCGTCAGGCCGGGACGGCCACCCGCCGCTTCCGCCACTGCATCGCCACCGCCGTGAGGATCAGCGCCAGGCCGCCCAGGTCGGCCAGGGTCCCCGGGTAGACGAGCAGCAGGCCGGCGAGGATGAGCAGCGCCCGCTCGACCCGGCCGGCCCGCACCAGCATCCAGCCCTGCACGCCGCAGGCGAGCGAGGCGATGCCGAGCGCGGCGGTGAGGGTCACGTGGACGACGTCGACCCAGCTCCCCTTGAGGAGCAGCCCGACGCCGGCGGGATCGAGGACGAAGGCGAAGGGCACCAGGAAGGCCGGCAGGGTGTACTTCCAGGCCTGCAGGGTGGTCCGGTACGGGTCGCCCCCGGTGATGGCGGCGGCCGCGAACGGCGAGAGCGCGGTCGGCGGGGACACCTCCGAGAGCACCGCGTAGTAGAAGATGAACATGTGCGCCGCGTAGTTGGGCACGCCGAGCTTGGTGAGCGCCGGCGCGGCGATCACCGCGCAGATGATGTAGCTCGCCGTCACCGGCACGGCGAGGCCCACGACCCAGACCACCAGCGAGGTGAAGACGGCGGTGAGGAGCAGGTTGCCGTGGGCGAACTGGATGACGATGGCGCTGAACTTGAGCCCGAGCCCGGTGAGCGTCACCACGCCGACGATGATGCCCGCGGCCGCGCAGGTGACGGCGACCGCCAGCACGCCGATGGAGCCGGCCTGCAGCGCCGAGGCCAGGCGCGTCCGGTGCAGCGGCACGCCCGGGCCGGGGAGGAACCCGAGCGCCGTCTCCTTGCGCAGGAAGGAGAGGCCCGCGGCCAGGAGGATGGCCCAGAAGACCGCGACGATGGGGCTGAACCCGTAGATCATGAAGGCGACGATCGCGACCAGCGAGGTGAAGTGGAACCCGCGCTGCCGGATCATCGTCCCGAGGCGCTCCCGGGGGCGGACGTCGACGTCGCGCACCTGGTAGCGGCGCGCGTCCAGCTCCACCATGAGGAAGAGGCCGAGGTAGAAGAGGAAGGTCGGGATGGTGGCCATGAAGATCACGTCGAGGTACGAGATCTTCAGGTACTCGGCGATGAGGAAGGCCGCCGCGCCCAGCACCGGCGGCGAGATGATCGCGCCGAGGCCGCCCGCGGCCAGCAGCCCGCCGGCCGCCTCCCTGGGATAGCCGGCCCGGGC
>JAJZTO010000181.1 GCA_021848865.1 Myxococcales bacterium | reverse complement strand
TAACCGCGGTGGATCTGGTTAACGCCCTGCGCATGGGCCAGGATCTGGCCGGCGTCCGGGGGATCGCCTACCGGCGTGACGGCGAGGTTTGTCTCACTCCCCCGCGGGAGCGGATCCGCGACCTGGGGCGCGTCGAGCTCACCGGGCACGACGGGCGGCCCCTGGTCCGGCACTTCGCCAACGTCGCCGGCTGCGGCATCGACGGGCTGGTGGTGGAGAAGGTGGACCGGACCACCAAGGCGCTGGGGGGGAAGGTCTCCTTCCAGATCGCCGCGGCCCGGGCGCTGCTCGGCTGGCGCGACCAGCCGGTGCGCTGGCGGGTGGACGGCGGCCCCTGGCAGGAGGAGGAGCTCACCTGCGTCGCCGTCTGCAACGGCCGCTACTTCGGCGGCGGGATGATGGTGGCGCCCGACGCCCGGGTGGACGACGGCCTCTTCGACGTCACCCTCTGGAAGGGGCTGGGCATCGCCGACTTCGTCCTCCGCCGCCACACCCTCTACGACGGCAGCCACCGGGAGATCCCCAACACCCGCATGCTCCGGGCCCGCGAGGTGGAGGTGGAGCCGGTGGGCGGGGCGCGGGTGCTGGTGGACGTGGACGGGGAGGGGCCGGGGCTGCTGCCGGCCCGCTTCTCGCTGCTGCCGCGGGCCCTGCGGCTGATGGTGCCCGCGCAGGGCGGCTAGACGCACCGCCACCAGGCCGTCGCCACCAGGGTGCGGCGGGTGCGCGGCTCGGCGCGGCGGCGCAGCTCGGCGAGCGCCCGGTCCTTCTCCCCGTAGCGCAGCGCCTCGGTGGCCCGCAGCTCGTCGAGCCGGCGCCGGAACTCCCGCTCGGCGCGCTCCAGCAGCGCGCGCCGGTCGCGCGCCGGCAGGTCGCCCGGCTCGTGCACCGCGGCGCGGGCCCGCTCCCAGGCGGCCCGGGCCTCCTCGGCGGCGCGCCGCGGCGCCGCCAGCGCGTCCTCCGCCGAGCGGTCCCAGCGCTCCCGGGACTCGTCCCAGGCGGCGCCGGAGCGGCCCTGGAGATCGGCCGCCAGCCGGGCCTCGAGCCGCGCCAGCGCCTCCTCCTGCGCCGCGCCCAGGGCCACCGCCGTCCCGCGCGCGCCGCCGCGCGCCTCGCGCGCCGGGACCCGGGCGAAGGCCTCGCCCGCCTCCGGCGAGAGGTCGTGGAAGGCGCTCCCGTCGGACCACAGCACCAGGTGGGCCAGCCGCTCCTCGGGGAGGAGCCCCTCCGAGGCGAAGCGGTAGGCGAACCACCAGCCCTCGCGCCCCGCCAGGAAGGCGAGGGAGGCGGGCAGGGCCTGCCCGTCCAGCTCCAGCAGCGACACCGCCTCCTGCGGCCGGGCCCGCACCGCCTCCGAGGCCAGGCGGGCCAGGCGCGCGCGCCGGGCGCGGGGCCGGGCCTCGCCCGCGGCCTCCTCGCCGGCCGGCGCCGCCGCGCCCGCCTCGAAGACCGCCTGGACCAGCGCCTCCTCCTCGGCCTCGCGCCGGGCCACCGCGTCGCGGGCCTCCTTCTCGGCGAGCCGCAGCCGGGCGCGGACGTCGCCGTCGAAGCGCTCGAAGAGCAGGGTGCGGGTGGCCTGGAGCCGCGCCTCGATGGTCCCGTCCAGGTCGGCGCGCAGCGCCGCGAAGGCCCGGTCCACCTCCTCGGCCGAGCGGCAGGACTGGTAGATGTCGAGCACCCGCCGCTCGAAGTCCACCCCCTCGCCCAGCGCCCCCAGGATCTCGTCGGAGGAGCCGAAGACGCCGTCGAACAGGGCCAGCTTCTGCGCCAGCAGCTCGTAGAGCCGGGCGTCGGCGGCGTTGGAGCGGTTCAGGAAGTTCACCACCAGCACGTCGCGCGACTGGCCGTAGCGGTGGCAGCGGCCGATGCGCTGCTCCACCCGCTGCGGGTTCCAGGGCAGGTCGTAGTTCACCACCAGGTTGCAGAACTGGAGGTTCAGCCCCTCGGCCCCGGCCTCGGTCATGAGCAGGATCTGGCTCCGGTGGCGGAACTCCTCCACCAGCGCCTGCCGCGCCTCCGGTCCGCCGGCGTCGCCGGAGAGGCAGGTGACCGAGTAGCCCTTCGACCGGAGGAGCGCCTCCAGGTACTCCTGGGTGCGCCGGAACTCGGTGAAGACCACCGCCTTCTCGGGCCAGCCGCAGGCGCGGGCCACCGTGAAGGCCCGATCCACGCCGCGCACCAGCGCCTCGCCCTTGGCGTTGCCGCGGATGGAGCGGGCGATGCGGGCGCAGGCGCGCAGCTCGGCCACCTCGGCGGCCATGGCGGCGAGGGCCCGGGCCCCGCGCGGGCGCGGGTCGGCCTCGTCGGCGCCCCAGGCCTCGGCCTCGTCCTCGAAGCCCGGGAAGGCCGTCTCCAGCTCCCCCTGGGCCGCGGCGCGGCCCTGGGCGGTGGCCAGCCGGGCGTCGAGCGACCCGGCGAGCCGCTCCAGCGTGGCCGCCAGCGCGAAGGAGGAGGAGGCGAGGATCTTCCGGTAGACGAGCACCAGCAGCGCCCGCTTCCCGGAGGGGATGGCGTAGGTGTCGTCGCGGCGCAGGTACTCGCTCACGCGGTCGTACAGGTCCTGCTCCTCCAGGGTGGGCGAGAAGTCCTCCACCATCGAGCGGCGCGCCGTGAAGCGGACGTACTCCTTCACCTGGCGGCGCAGCGTGCGCACCACCACCCGGCCGAGCCGCTCCTTCAGGTCCTCGGCCTTCTCCTCGGTGAGCGGCCCGCCGCCGTACTGGAGCCGGAAGGACTCCTCGTTCCCCAGCAGGGCGTCGTCGATGAAGGCGGTGAGCCCGAGCAGCTCGGTGAGCTGGTTCTGGAGCGGGGTGGCGGTGAGGAGCAGCTTGGGGCAGCGGCGCAGCGCCCGGCGCAGCGCCTGGCCGGTCTTGTGATCGCTCCGCCAGGCGTTGCGCAGCCGGTGCGCCTCGTCGATGACCGCCAGGTCCCAGGGCACCCGCTCCAGCTCCGCCTGGCGCTGGGCGGCGAAGGGGTGCGAGGCGATGACCACCCCGCCGGTGTCGAAGGGGTTGCCCTGGCCCTGCCGCCCGGCGGCGCGGGCGGCGGCGCCGTCCAGCACGGTCGCCTCGATGCCGAACTTGTCGCGCAGCTCGTCGCGCCACTGGATGCGCAGCGAGGCCGGGACCAGGATCGCCGCCCGGCCGCGCCCCTCGGCGGCGAGCTGCGCCAGGACCAGGCCGGCCTCGACCGTCTTGCCCAGCCCCACCTCGTCGGCCAGCACCGCGCCGCCGGTGGGCAGGGCGGCCAGCGCGAAGGCCGCGGCCTCCACCTGGTGCGGGTTCAGGTCCACCGCCGAGCGGGCCAGGGCCGGCGCCAGGCGGGCGGCGCCCGCGCCGCTGCGCGCGGAGATGGACTCGGCGGCGATGCGCTGGTGGAAGCGCGTGAGCGGCGCGGCCGGGGCGGGCGCCACCGCCCGCTCCCCGGCGCCGGCGCGCTCGCGCACGGCGACACCCGTCCCCTGGACCTTCGCCACCCGCCCCACCTTCCACGCCCACGCGCTCCCGGGATCCCGAGCGCTCCCTGGCGAGCGGCGATCTTCGCGCAAAACGGATCGGGAGGGAAGCGCCGTCGTCCGGCGGGAGGGGCGTTTGACGCCGCGGGGCGCGCGCGCTACATCGACCGCATGCAGGTCCGATTGAACGGCGAGCCCCGGGACCTCCCGGAGGCGATGACGGTGGCGGCGCTCCTCGCCCACCTGGGCGTCAAGGCGCCGCGGGTGGCGGTGGAGGTGAACGAGGCGGTGGTCACCAAGGACCGCTACGCCGACCACGCCCTGAAGGCCGGCGACGCGGTGGAGATCGTCGCCTTCGTCGGCGGAGGGCTGCGGTGATGGCCGACAGCTGGTCGATCGGGCGGCACCAGTTCACCAGCCGGCTGCTGGTGGGCACCGGCAAGTACGCCGACTTCCCCACCATGCAGCGGGCCCTGGTCGCCTCGGGCGCCGAGGTGGTGACGGTGGCGGTGCGGCGCCTCGACCTCTCGGCCAAGGGGGAGGCGTCGCTGCTGGAGTGGATCCCCAAGGGGATGAAGCTCCTGCCCAACACCGCCGCCTGCTACACCGCCGACGAGGCGGTCCGCACCTGCCGCCTGGCCCGGGAGCTGGAGATGGGCGACCTGGTCAAGCTGGAGGTGATCGGCGACCGGCGCACGCTCTTCCCCGACGTGGAGGAGCTGGTGAAGGCGGCCCGGATCCTGGTGAAGGAGGGCTTCACCGTCCTGCCCTACACCAACGACGACCCGGTGACCGCGAAGAAGCTGGAGGACGCCGGCTGCGCCGCGGTGATGCCGCTGGGCGCGCCCATCGGCTCGGGGCTGGGCATCCGCAACCCCTACAACCTCCGCATCATCCTGGAGACGGTGAAGGTCCCGGTGCTGGTGGACGCCGGCGTCGGGACCGCCAGCGACGCGGCGGTGGCGCTCGAGCTGGGGGCGGTGGCGGTGCTGATGAACACCGCCATCGCCGGCGCCCGCGACCCGATCCTCATGGCCGAGGCCATGAAGGAGGCGGTGCAGAGCGGCCGCAAGGCCTTCCTGGCCGGGCGCATGCCCATGAAGCTGCACGCCGCCGCCTCGAGCCCGATGTCCGGGCTCATCGGCAGCTGACGAACCGGCCGCCTCCCGGCGCCCGCTGCCGCAGGCTACGGCCCGGGGGCGATCGGCTGCCAGCTGTCGGCGACGAAGCGGAAGACGCGCGAGGGCTTGCCCCAGTTGCCGGCCGCGAAGCCGGCGCAGACGCGCTCGTAGGCCTCGGGGTGCTGGTGGGGCTGGAACTCCTCGTCGGTGCCCTTCAGCGCGAACCCGCTCCAGGCGTCGAGGTCCAGCACCAGCCGCGTCTCCTGCCGGTTGGCGCGCAGGTTCATGTAGGTCTTGAGCGCCAGGCCGTCGCCGTGGAAGAGCGCCACCCGCCCCAGCTTCACCTCGTGGTGGAAGATGAAGCGGGGAGAGAGGTTGGCCGTCTCGCCCACCGCCACCAGCGCGCAGGGGATCGGCCCCACCGTCCGGAGCACCTCGTCGAACGGGATCCGCTCGAAGAACTTCATGGTGTAGGGGCTGTGGTGCACCGTGTAGATCTGGGTGCCGCGGATCACCAGGCCGTCGGCGCCGGCCTCGAACAGCTCGCCGGTCGCCTCGCCGGCCAGGGCCCGGGTCTTCACCTGGTAGCCCTGGTACTCCTTCACGTGGGTGATGTGGACCGAGACGCACTCCCCCGGGGCCGGGAGGCGCGGGAGCGCGCCGCCGAGGTGGATCCGCAGCTCCTGCGGGCCCGCCACCTCCAGCCGGCGGACCCGGTTCACCGAGACGGCCGCGTGGGCGCCGGCCTGGCTGGTCGTGCCCAT
This sequence comes from Myxococcales bacterium, assembly GCA_021848865.1. Lineage (GTDB taxonomy): Bacteria > Myxococcota > Myxococcia > Myxococcales > Anaeromyxobacteraceae > JACRMN01. Next base: position 606 of record JAJZTO010000181.1, on the reverse strand, counting down.
GAAGCTGAGCACCTTCTCCGACTTCACGCTGTGGAGATGGGGCGCCTGGCGAGCGCGTTGCTCGTCGAGGAAGGTCAGCAGGGCCTGGAGCTGCGCGTCCACGTCCGAAGGTCCTGTCCCGCCCCCGTCCGGCCGGCTGGCGTCCCGGCGCGGATCGCGTAAAGAAGAGGGCCAGGACCGATTATCAAATGCGCCCGCCCCGTGTCCATCTCGTCACCGACCGGCGCCTGGCGCCCGACCTGGTCGCCGCGGCGCGGCGCGTCCTGGCGGGGCTGCCGCCCGGGGCGGCGGCGGTCCACCTGCGGGAGCGGGATCTCGGGGGCGCGGAGCTGCTGCGGCTGGCGCGCGCCCTCCGGGGGGCCTGCCGGGAGGCGGGCCAGCTGCTGCTCGTGAACGACCGCGCCGACGTGGCGCTGGCGGCCGGGGCGGACGGGCTGCACCTGCCGGCGGCGGGCCTCCCACCCGCCGAGGCGCGCCGGCTCCTGGGACCGGGCCTCCTGCTGGGCGTCTCCTGCCACGGGCTCGCCGACGTGCGCCGGGCGCTCGAGGGCGGGGCCGACTTCGCCACCTTCGGCCCGATCCACGACACCCCGTCGAAGCGGGGCT
>JAJZTO010000180.1 GCA_021848865.1 Myxococcales bacterium | reverse complement strand
AGGTGGCGCTGGAGGGGCGGCGCGCCACGCTGCGGGCGCTGCAGGCCGAGCTCGGCGATCCGCGGCTGGTGCTCTCGCAGCAGCGCCACCGGCTCGACGACCTCGGCCACCGGTCCGAGGCGGCGGCGCGCGGCCGGGCCCGCGCGGCGCGGGCCCGCCTGGAGGCGCTGCGGGAGCGGCTCGCCCGCCTGGAGCCGGCGGCCCGGCTCCGGGCCCTGTCGCGGCGCGCCGCCGGGGTCCGCGGCCGGCTCGACGCCTGGCGCGCCGCCTTCCTGCCCCGGGAGCGGCTGCGGCTGGAGCGGCTCAGGCTCCGGCTGGAGCCGGCCAACGTGGCCGGGATGCTGGCCCGGGGCTTCGCCCTGGTGCTGCAGGAGGGGCGGCCGCTCGCCGACAGCGCCGCGGCGGCGGCGGGCGACCCGCTGCGGGTGGCGCTGGCGCGGGGGTGGCTCGACGTCCGGGTGGAGGGCCGGGACGCCGGGGAGGACCCGCTGCCGGGCCGGGGGGAGGGCCCGCCCCGCGGCGCCCGGGCGGGGCGGTGAGGCCGCCGCCGGCCGGGGCCGGGGCGCGCCGCGCCGTCGTTGATCGGGCCCGGCGGTGCTGTTAGGACAGCCTTCGACGGAGGACGCGTGAGCCGAGCGAACGAGCCGAAGGGGCAGAAGGGCGAGGCCGCCGAGAGCTACGACCTGGCGGTGGCGCGGCTGGAGAAGGTGGTGGCCGAGCTGGAGGGCGGCGGGCTCTCCCTGGAGCAGTCGCTGGAGAAGTTCGCCGAGGGCATGGGGCTGGCGCGCGAGGCCCAGAAGAAGCTGGAGGAGGCGGAGCGGCGCATCGAGAAGCTGGTGCGCGCCGCCGACGGCTCGGAGCAGGCGGTGCCGCTGCCCCGCGACGCGGGCGGCGACGAGGGGGCGTGATGGACCGGGCCGGGGACAGGAAGCCCAAGGTCATCATCGTCGACGACGACCGCGACACCCGCGAGATGCTGACCATGGCCCTGGACCTGGAGGGCTTCGAGGTCTCGCAGGCGGCCAACGGCCTGCGGCTGATCTCGGTCATGCACGTGGACCGGCCCGACGTCATCCTGCTCGACGTGATGATGAGCTGGATCGACGGCTTCGAGCTGTGCCGGGCCATCAAGAAGAACGACACCTTCGCCGACATCCCGGTGATCTTCATCTCGGCCCGCAAGTCCAGCGAGGACGAGCGGGCGGGCCGGGAGGCGGGGGCGGTGGACTACTTCGCCAAGCCCCTGGACGTGGACCGGCTCATCGCGCGGATCCGGGAGATCCTGGGCTCGCGGGCGGCGGGGGCGGCCCTGCCCCCGCCGGCGTGACCCCGGCGCCGCGCCCCTTGAGCCGGACCCCCGCGCCATGCGAGATCGAGCCGTTCCCGTGACCGGTCCCTTCGCCATCGAGCCCTACCTGCGCGGCGTCGCCGCCCGCGTCGAGGGGCAGCTGCGCCGCGTCGCCGAGGAGCGGCGCCGCGCCGGCCCGCCGCGCCTGGCCGAGGCGCTGGGCTACGCCCTGCTCTCCGGCGGCAAGCGGCTGCGCCCGGCCCTGGTGCTGTCCTCGGCCGAGGCGGTGGGCGGCGACGGCGGCGACGGCTCCCTGGCGATGCGCTTCGCCGTGGCGCTGGAGATGGTCCACACCTACTCGCTGGTCCACGACGACCTGCCCTGCATGGACGACGACGACCTGCGGCGCGGCCGCCCCACCGTGCACCGGGCCTTCGACGAGGCCACCGCGGTGCTGGCGGGCGACGGCCTGCAGTCGGCCGCCTTCTCCTGGCTGCTGGCCGGCGGGGAGCCGCGCGCCGCCGCCCTGGCGGCCCTGCTGGCCGCCGGGGCCACCCGCATGGTGGAGGGGCAGGCCATCGACATGGCGGCCCCGGGGGCCGCCCTGGCCGAGCCGGAGGTGCTGGACCTCATGGCCCGCAAGACCGGGGCGCTGCTGGCGGCGGCGGTGGTGGGCGGGGCGGTGGCCGGCTGCGGCGAGCCCCGCGGCCTGGACCGGGTCGGGGAGAAGCTGGGGATGGCCTTCCAGATCGCCGACGACCTGCTCGACCTCACCGGCGACGCCGCCACCCTGGGCAAGCGCGCCGGCAAGGACGCCGCCGCCGGCAAGGCCACCCTGCCGGCGCTGGTGGGGGCCGGGGAGGCCCGGCGCCGCGCCGACGCCCTCTGCGAGGAGGCCCTGGCGCTCCTCGCCCCCCTCGGCGCCGCGGCCGAGCCGCTGCGCGCCCTGTCCCGCTTCGTCGTCACCCGGAGGAACTGAGATGGCCCCCCTGCTCGACGCGATCGACTCCCCGGCCGACCTGAAGCGGCTCTCGCCGGAGCGGCTGCCGCAGCTCTGCCAGGAGATCCGGGACGAGATCATCGCCACCTGCGCCCGGAACGGCGGCCACCTGGGCTCGTCGCTGGGCGCGGTCGAGATCAACGTGGCGCTCCACTACGTCTTCGACTCGCCGGCCGACCGGCTGGTCTGGGACGTGGGGCACCAGGCCTACGCCCACAAGCTGCTCACCGGGCGGCGGGAGCGCTTCCGCACCATCCGCACCGAGGGCGGGCTGGCCGGCTTCCCCGAGCGCCACGAGTCGCCGCACGACGCCTTCGGCGTCGGCCACGCCTCCACCGCGGTCTCCGCCGCCCTGGGGATGATCGAGGCCCGGCAGCGCAAGGGGGAGAAGGGCAAGGTGGTGGCGGTGGTGGGCGACGGGGCCCTCACCGGCGGCGCCGCCTTCGAGGGGCTGAACCAGGCCGGCTACCTGAAGCGGGACCTGATCGTGGTCCTGAACGACAACGAGATGTCCATCTCGCCCAACGTCGGGGCGATGAGCGAGTGGCTCTCCAAGAAGTTCACCTCGCGCACCTACAACCGCTGGCGCAAGTCGGTGAAGGACTTCCTCGGCAAGGTGCCGCGCGGCACCGAGGCCATCCAGGTCATCCGCCACGGCATCACCGCCGCCAAGGCGCTGGTCACCCCCGGCGTGCTCTTCGAGGGGCTGGGGTTCCACTACGTCGGCCCGGCCGACGGCCACGACGTCGGGGCGCTGATCGAGACCTTCCAGAAGCTGGCCACCTTCGAGGGGCCGGTGCTCTTCCACCTGGTGACCACCAAGGGCAAGGGCTACCGCCCGGCCGAGAGCGACCTCGCCACCCGCGGCCACGGCCTCTCCTTCTTCGACGTGAAGACCGGGCTGCCGGTGAAGAAGGGCGGCGCCAAGGCCTTCACCGACCTCTTCGCCGAGGCGGTCGCCGAGCAGATGCAGCGCGACCCGCGGGTGGTGGCCATCACCGCCGCCATGCTGGAGGGCACCGGCCTCGCCAAGGTGAAGAAGCTCTTCCCCGACCGCACCTACGACGTGGGCATCGCCGAGCAGCACGCCGTCACCTTCGCCGCCGGCATGGCCTGCGAGGGGCTGCGCCCGGTGGTGGCCATCTACTCCACCTTCCTGCAGCGGGCCTTCGACCAGATCATCCACGACGTGGCGCTGCAGCAGCTCCCGGTCACCTTCGCGCTGGACCGGGGCGGGCTGGTGGGCGCCGACGGGAAGACCCACCAGGGCGCCTTCGACCTCTCCTACCTGCGCTGCGTCCCCCACCTGGTGGTGATGGCGCCGTCGGACGAGAACGAGATGCGCCACGCCCTGGCGACGGCGCTGGCCCACGACGGCCCGGCCGCGTTCCGGTTCCCGCGCGGCTCGGTGGTGGGCGTGCCGCTGGACCCGGAGCCGGTGGCGCTGCCCCTGGGCAAGGGGCGGCTGCTGCGGGACGGCGGCAAGGGCGCCGACGTGGCCATCGTCGCCGCCGGGACCCCGGCCCGCGCCGCCCTGGAGGCGGCCGAGCTGCTGGCGAAGGAGGGCATCTCGGCCACGGTGGTGGACGCCCGCTTCGTGAAGCCCCTCGACGAGGAGCTGATCGCCGCGGTGGCCTCGGTGGCGCGGCGGGTGGTCACGGTGGAGGAGGCCGCCCTGGCCGGCGGGTTCGGCAGCGCGGTGCTGGAGGGCCTGGAGCGGGCCGGGCTGCTCCAGAAGGTCGCGACCCGGCGGCTCGGCCTCCCCGACCGCTTCGTCACCCACGGCGATCCCCAGAAGCAGCGGGCCGAGCTCGGCCTCGACGCCCGCGGCATCGCCGAGGCCTGCCGCCAGCTCACCGGCATCCGGCCCAACGTCGCCGAGCGCGGGCTGGCGTAGCCCTTGGGGAAGCGGGAGCGCATCGACCTGCTCCTCGTCGCGCGCGGCCTGGCGGAGTCGCGCGCCCGGGCCCAGGCGCTGGTGCTGGCGGGCGCGGTGGTCGCCGGCGACCGGCGGGTGGACAAGCCCGGCCAGCTCGTCGATCCGGCGCTCCCGCTGCGGGTGAAGGAGGACGCCGCGCCCCGGAAGTACGTGTCGCGCGGGGCGCTGAAGCTGGAGCGGGCGCTGGCCGAGCTCCCGGTGGACCCGGCCGGGAAGGTCTGCGCCGACCTGGGCGCCTCCACCGGCGGCTTCACCGACCTGCTGCTGCAGCGCGGCGCGGTCCGGGTCCACGCGGTGGACGTCGGCTACGGGCAGCTCCACGACCGCATCCGCACCGATCCCCGGGTGGTGGTGCGCGAGCGCGAGAACGCCCGGCACCTCACCGCCGCGTCGCTGGGGGAGACCGTGGAGCTGGTCACCGCCGACCTCTCCTTCATCTCCCTGCGGCTGGTGCTGCCGGCGGTGAAGGCCATCCTGAAGCCGGGCGGCCGGGCGGTGCTGCTGGTGAAGCCGCAGTTCGAGGTGGGCCGGGGCGAGGTGGGGAAGGGTGGGGTGGTGCGCGACGACGAGGCGCGGCGGGCGGCGCTCGAGGGGATCGAGGCCGCGGCCCGGGCCCTGGGCTTCGAGGTGCTGGGCCACGCCGAGTCGGCGATCCCCGGCCCGGCCGGCAACCGGGAGTGGCTGCTGGCGCTGGCGCGGGGCGTCTGAGGCCGGCCCGCCGGGGAGGGTGTCCCACCACCCTCGGGCGGGGGGCGACCCAGGCCCGGCCCCCGCCGGGCCCCTGTTCTCGCGGCGTTGCGGTGGCACGGCGCCTGCTCTCCGGACCCGCCCATGGGGGAGGAACTCCGGGTCCCGAAGCGCCGCGTTCCGGTCGAGGTGGTGCAGCCCGACGGGCCGGCTCGCCGCGTGGCGGTCTTCCTGGCGGAAGGGGCGGCCCACCACGCCGGCCCGGAGCGGCTCTCCGACCTCCTGAACGGAGAGGCCGAGTTCCTCCCGGCCCACGACGAGGAGGCCGGGGTGATGACCTTCCTGAACCGCCGCGCGGTGGTCCTGGCGAGGGTGGCGCCCGAGGTCGAGGCCGGCGCGGGCGACGACGTGACCATCCCGGCCGAGCACGAGGTGGAGATCACCCTGGCCGGGGGCCGGACGCTGCGCGGCCTGCTCTCCTTCGTGCGCCCGCCGCCCGCCCGGCTCCTCGACTTCCTCAACGAGCCCTCCCCGTTCTTCCGGCTGCTGGAGCGCGACGCCGCGGTGCTGGTGAGCCGGCAGCACGTGGTCCGCGTCGCGCTCACCACCGGGTGACCCGCATGCCTCGCCTCGACTCCTTCATCAGGACCCTCTACACCAGCGCCGGCACCGAGCTGGTGTTCGAGAGCGGCCAGGGCGCGAGCATGACCTCGCCCCAGGGGACGGTGCGGCTGGTGCGCCAGCCGCTCACCACCCAGCAGATCGCCGGGGCCTTCGCCGAGGTGGTGCCGGACGACCTGGCGCGCGGCTTCCCGCGCCCCGGCGTCACCGCCTTCCACTACCTCGCGCCCGCCGGCGGCGTGGCCGTCCGGTTCGAGCTGCGCGACGGCGTGGTGCGCGCCCGCGTGGTGCCGCGCGAGGCCGGCGGGCGGGACGAGGCGGCGGCGCCGCAGGCGCCGGAGGCGGAGCCGCCCGACCGCGGCGTGCCCGCGGGGGACGCGGCCGCCCCCGCGCCACCGGCGGCGTCGCCGCG
>JAJZTO010000179.1 GCA_021848865.1 Myxococcales bacterium | reverse complement strand
CCGCACGTGGGGGCTCGGTGCCAGGCCGAGGGCCGCCGCTTCCCCGGCGGTCACGTTACCGCACCGCACGGCCACGACGCCGCCCTCGGGCATGGCCTGAACCGCGTTGAGCATCACGTTCTGGATCACCTGGCTCACCTGGCCGGGGTCGATCTCCGCCGGCCACAGCTCCGCCGGGGCCCCGAAGTCGCACCGGCACGGGGTGCCCCGCAGGGCGAACTCGGCCGCCTCCCGCACCACCTCCACCGGCGGGGCCGGGGGCGGCGCCGCCAGCACCGGACGGGCGGTCACCACCGGGAGCTGCACCTGGCGGGCGCCGACCAGGCGCGCCGCCGCCTCCTTGCCCTGGAAGCCGGTGGCGATGACGGTGATCTTCACCTCGTCGGCCATCCGCTCGTCGATGACCGAGCCGAAGATGATGTTGGCGTCGGCGTCGGCGGCCGCCTGGGCCATGGTCACCGCCTCGTTCACCTCGTGGAGGGTGAGCGAGGGGCCGCCGGTGATGTTCACCAGCAGGCCGGTGGCGCCGTCGATGGACACGTCCTCGAGCAGCGGCGAGCTGATGGCGGCCTGCATCGCCTCGCGGGCCCGCCCGTCGCCGCGGGAGCGGCCGGAGCCCATCAGCGCCATGCCCTGCTCGCTCATGATGGTCCGGACGTCGGCGAAGTCCACGTTCACCAGGCCGTGGACGGTGATGAGGTCGCTGATGCCCTGCACCGCGTTCAGCAGCACCTCGTCGGCCCGCTGGAAGGCGTCGGCCAGCGACATGGTCTCGCCCGCCACCGAGAGCAGCCGCTGGTTGGGGATGACGATGAGCGTGTCCACCGCCCCCTTGAGCTCCGCCAGCCCGGCCTCGGCCTGCTTGCGCCGCTTGTTGCCCTCGAAGAGGAAGGGCTTGGTGACCACGCCCACGGTGAGCGCGCCGGTCTGCCGGGCGAGGTCGGCGATGACCGGGGCCGCGCCGGTCCCGGTGCCGCCGCCCATGCCGGCGGTGACGAAGACCATGTCGGCGCCCTGCAGCGCCTCCAGCACCGACTCCTTCTGCTCCAGCGCCGCGTCGCGGCCGCGCTCCGGGTTGGCGCCGGCGCCCAGCCCGCGCGACAGCCCCTTGCCCAGCTGCAGCTTCACCGGCGCGCGGTTCGCCGCCAGCGCCTGGGTGTCGGTGTTGGCGGCGATGAACTCCACCCCCTCCAGCCGCGCCGCCACCATGCTGTTCAGGGCGTTGCCGCCGCCGCCGCCCACGCCGATGACCTTGATGCGCGCCCCGGGCTCCCGGCTCTCGTCGAAGTCGATCATGGTCTCTCCCGTTCCCGGTGCCCTAGAAGATCTCGCCGAGCCACTTCTGCATGCGGTTGCGGACCTTCCGGTAGACGTTCTCCTCGCGGATCTTGAAGTAGGGGCTGCCGTCGTGCTGCCGCGCCCCGTAGATCACCAGCCCCACCGCGGTGGCGAACATCGGGCTCTTCACCACGTCCACCAGGCCGCCGATGCCGCGCGGCATCCCGCGGCGCACCGGCATGCCCACCACCTCCTCGGCCATCTCCGGCATGCCGGCGAGCAGGGTGGAGCCGCCGGTGATCACCACCCCCGAGGCCAGCAGCTCCTCCATGCCGCAGCGCTGGATCTCGTGCTGCACCAGCATGAAGATCTCCTCGACCCGCGGCTCGACGATCTCCGCCAGGATCTGGCGCGACAGCACCCGGGGGGCGCCGCCCCCGACGCTGGGCACCTCGATGGTCTCGGTCTTGTCCACCATCGAGGCCAGGGCGCAGCCGTAGGCCTTCTTGATGCGCTCGGCCTCGTGGGTGGGGGTGCGCAGCCCCACGGCGATGTCGTTGGTGAGGTGGTTGCCGCCCAGCGCCAGCACCGCGGTGTGGGTGATGGCGCCGTTGTGGAAGATGGCGATGTCGGTGGTGCCGCCGCCGATGTCCACCAGGCAGACGCCCAGCTCCTTCTCGTCCTCGGAGAGCACCGCCAGCGACGAGGCCAGCGGCTGCAGCACGATGTCGGCCACGTTCAGGCCGGTGCGCTGGGCGCACTTCACGATGTTCTGGGCGCTGGAGACGGCGCCGGTGACGATCAGGGCCTTGGCCTCGAGCCGCACCCCGCTCATCCCCACCGGCTCCTTCACGCCGTCCTGGTCGTCGACGATGAACTCCTGGGGGAGGACGTGGATCACCTCGCGGTCGAGCGGGATGGCCACCGCCTTGGCCTGGTCCACCACCCGGTCCACGTCGGCCTGGCGCACCTCCTTGTCCTTCACCGCCACCACGCCGTGGGAGGGGAAGGCCTTGATGTGGCCGCCGGCGATGCCGGTGTAGACGGTGGAGATCTCGCAGCCGGCCATGTGCTCGGCCTCCTCGATCCCCCGCTTGATGCTGGCCACGGTGGCGTCGATGTTGACCACCACCCCCTTGCGCAGCCCCTTGGACGGGTGCGAGCCGATCCCGATGATGTCGATCCCCTCGTCGGTCACCTCGCCGACGATGGCGCAGATCTTGGTCGTGCCGATGTCCAGTCCGACGAGGATGTCTCCGCTCTTCGCCATGTCACCACCTCCGGGCGAGTTGGCGCAGTCGCGCTTCGCCCACCTTAGGATCCTCTCGGACCCGTTCCTGCCACGCGCGCGCCGCCGCTCCCCCCCGGCCGGACGGTCACCCAGGACGGGTGGGCCCGGTTGTCGAGCAGGACCGAGTCGGCGCGCTTCCCGTCGGCGCGGAGCGCCGCCAGGACCGCCTTCAGCCGTGCCAGCTTGGGCGCCGTCTCACCGGTGCCCAGCCGCACTTGAAGCCCCTCCTCGCCGGCGTAGACGGTGACGCCGTCCACGCCGTCGAGGTGGATCTCGGAGAGGGGCAGCGACCGGTCGAGGCCGGCCTCCGCCCAGGCGCCGGCGACCTGGAGGGCGCCGCCCAGCAGCGCCTCCACGTCGGCGCGGCGCTGCACGTAGTCGTCGCGGCTGAAGCCGGTGACCAGCGGCAGGTCCAGCCCGTCGCCGGGCTGCGCCCGCTTGAAGACCCGGGCCTGGCGGTCCACCAGGTAGAGCCCGCCCAGGTCCACCAGGGCCGCCGCCTCGCGCTCGGTCACCCGGACCTCCAGGGCCGGGGGCCAGCGGCGCCGGATCTCGACGCGCTCCACCCAGGGCTCCCGGGCCATCGCCCGCTCCGCCGCCTCGACGTCGGCGGTCAGGAGGTTCTCGCCGCGCTTCACCGGCGAGCGCTCCAGCAGCTCGTCGGCGCCGGCCGAGGAGAGGCCGGTGAAGCGGATCTCGCGGATGCGCATCGCGTCGCCGGTGGTGAGCCAGCGCCAGCCCGCCCAGCCCGACGCGGCCAGGGCGGCGGCCAGCGCCACGGCGACGGCGGCGCGCCCGGCCGAGCGCGCCGTCCGCGCGGCCGAGGCCGCCTGCTGTGCGCGATCGACGCGCCTCCGGTTCCGACCCCGTCCCACGCACCCGCCCCCAGCACCCCGCCCGCCCACGCCCGCTAGCAGGCGCTATCGCCCGGCTGTCGAGGATGCCCCATCGATCTCCGATGGCAAGTTTTCGGTGCCGGGGAGCTTCCCCGGGGGCGGCCGCGATATCGGAAGTTGACCCTTCCGGGACCTGCCGCGATGATGCTTTCCTGAAACCCCATCATCGAGAGGTCACACGCATGGAGTGGAGGCAGCGGTTCGTCGTGCTGGTCGGAGCCGGCATCCTCGGGGCGGCGGGAGCGGCGGCGGCAGCGGGGAGGAGCCTGGCGCCGATCCCGCAGGACCAGGCGGTCTCCACCCACGGGCCCTTCGAGATGGGCGACTGCGGCACCTGTCACGTCGGCGCGGCGCCGCACCCGGGCAAGCTGCTCAAGGCGGCGAGCGACCTCTGCTTCGACTGCCACGAGGACTTCAAGGGCGTGGTGGCGAAGCACCCCAAGGTGAAGGGCAACTGCACCCTCTGCCACTCACCGCACAACTCGAAGAAGAAGAAGCTGCTGCTGTGAGCGTACCGGGGCGTTCCTCCGACACCGCCACAAACCGTCGGGTGACGCCCATCAAGGCGCGGAGGGGCCTCCATGGCCTAGATCCGCACGAACCCACCGCATTTCGTTTGCGGTACCCCGACCGGGGATTCCCGTGGGAGCACGCTCGATGGCCTCGCGACTCGTTCGACTCGTGACCGTGGTGGCCGCGCTCGCGGCGGCGCCAGGCGTCCTGGCCGCGCCGGCCAAGGCCCCGCGCGCCTCCACCAAGCACAGCTTCAAGGTGAACCTGGCGCCGCTGCCGGCGACCGAGAAGGCGGCCTGGAGCCACGCGCCCTACGAGGCCGGCGACTGCAGCATCTGCCACGTGAACGCCGATCCCAAGAAGCCGGGTCCGGTGGCCAAGGCCGGCAACGACCTCTGCTACTCCTGCCACGAGGAGTTCCAGGAGGTCATGGCCCGCAAGTACAAGCACCCGCCGGCCACCGAGAGCTGCCTGAACTGCCACAACCCGCACAACTCGAAGGAGAAGAAGCTGCTGGTCGCGGAGGTGGGCACGCTCTGCAAGGACTGCCACCGGCAGATCAAGGACCTCGCCGAGAAGTCGAAGGTGAAGCACGGGGCGCTGGAGCAGGGCGAGAAGTGCGCCAACTGCCACAACCCCCACGGCGCCAACATCGAGAAGCTGCTCATCCAGCTGCCCTTCGACCTGTGCGTGAACTGCCACTCGGTCGACGGCATGAAGGACCACAACGGCGTCGTCCTGACGAACTTCCGGAAGTGGCTGGACGAGAACAAGGTCTGGCACGCGCCGGTGGCGGCCAAGGACTGCTCCGCCTGCCATCGCACCCACGGCGGCGAGAACTTCCGCCTGCTGGTGGCCGAGTACCCGGCGAAGTTCTACTCGCCCTACGACCCGAAGAACTACGCGCTGTGCTTCGGCTGCCACAACGAGAAGGTGGTGTCGGTGCCGGAGACCACCACCCTCACCAACTTCCGCGACGGCTCGCGGAACCTGCACTACGTCCACGTGCACAAGGCGGACCGCGGCCGCACCTGCCGCGCCTGCCACGAGGTGCACGCCTCCAAGCAGCCGCACCACATCCGCGACGGCGTGCCCTACGGCCCCAAGGGCTGGATGTTGAAGATCAACTACACCAGGACGCCGACCGGCGGTCAGTGCGCCAAGACCTGCCACGAGACCAAGACCTACGTGAACCGTCCCGCCGCCGGCGGCGGGGCCAAGCGCTAGGGATCGAGGGTACCGCACGTGAAGCGACGCCTCCTGCTCTGGGCCCTGGGGGGGGCTCTCTCCGGGGCCATCTGGCCTCTCGCCGGCCTCGCCTTCGCCAACGTGGAGGTGGGCCAGGTCCTCGAGAACGAGGACCTTCCCACCCTCGACGGCGGCCGCGCGCCCTTCCTCTCCCGGAAGGCGCTCGCCAACGTCTTCATCTTCTTCCGGCCCGACCAGGACCACTCCCTGGCGACCCTCAAGGCCATGGCCCTGTGCGAGAAGGAGTTCGCGCAGAAGCCGGTGCGCTGGGTGGCGGTGGTCTCCGACTCGGCGGAGAAGGCGGCGGTGCAGGCCACGGTCGCCGAGGCCGGGATCAAGATGCCGGTGCTGGTGGACCGGGGCGACCACCTCTACGGCAAGCTGGGCGTGCGCCTGCACCCGGTGGTGGGCATCGCCGACGACAAGTTCCAGCTCGTCGCCTACGTGCCCTTCCACGAGATCAACTACTGCGACATGGTCCGGGTGCGGATCCGCAAGGCGCTCCACGAGGTGGACCAGGCGGCGGTGGACCGCGTGGACAACCCGCCCAAGGCGCTGATGCCCGACGCCATCCCGGGCGCGGTGGCCAAGCGCCACGTGAAGCTCGGCGAGCTGCTGCTGAAGCGCCGGAGCTGGGACAAGGCGGCCGAGAACGCCCGCTTCGCCATCGAGAAGCTGCCCGCGTACGCTCCGGCCCACGCCCTGCTCGGCAACGCGCTCGCGGGGCAGGGCCGGTGCGCCGAGGCGGGCAAGGCCTTCGAGACCGCGCTGCGGCTCGACC
>JAJZTO010000178.1 GCA_021848865.1 Myxococcales bacterium | reverse complement strand
TCACGCCGAGCAGCACCTCGAAGCGCGGCCAGGCCTGGGCCGCGAAGGAGGCCAGGTTGCCCTCCAGCTCGTCGTCGAGGCCGCAGAGGGGCTTGAGGACCGAGATGCCGGGCGCGCCGCGCGGCGACGGCGGAGCGGTCCGGAGGTGACGCCGGAGCGCCGCCAGCTGGAGCGCCAGGAGGGCGGTCCCGAGGCCGGCGGCGGCGAGGAGCAGCAGGGCGAGGCCGTGGGCCATGGCCCCGGATCCTCGCCGGGGCCGGTGGCGGCGGCGTGGCGGCCCGGTGCGGGCTCCGCGACCTTTCGGTGCCGGGACGGCGAACCGCTAGGTCGTGCCGGGGGTGCCGCGGCTGTGCGGGTGGCGCACGTCGGTGCCGCGCACCATGTAGACGACCATCTCCGCCAGGTTGATGCAGTGGTCGCCGAAGCGCTCGAGGTGCTTGGCGGCGAACATCATGCTGGTGGCGCGCCGGATGACCCGCGAGTCCTCCATCATCCAGGCCAGCAGCTCGTTGAAGATCTTGAGGTAGAGGGCGTCGAGGAGGTCGTCGCCGGCGATGACCTCCTCGGCCTTGGCGGCGTCGGCGCGGACGAAGGCGTCGAGCGCCTTGCGCAGCTGGGCCTGGGTGAGGTCGGCCAGCGCCTCCAGGTCGTGGAAGGGGCGGAGCTGCGGGGCCTGGGCCAGGTCGATGGCCCGGTCGGCGATGTTCACCGCCAGGTCACCCATGCGCTCCAGGTCCACGACGATCTTCAGCGCGGTGGCGATGAAGCGCAGGTCGCTGGCGGCCGGCTGCCGCAGCGCCAGGATGCGCCGGCAGGCGTCGTCAATCTGGACCTCGAGCCGGTTCACCTCGGCGTCGGCCCTCTTCACCTGCTCCGCCAGCGCCGGGTCCCGCTCCACCACCGCCCGGACGCTGGCGGCGAGCTGCGCCTCGACGCGCCCGCCCATGGCCAGCAGCTGGTCGCGGAGGTCCTGCAGCTCCTTGTCGTACACCCGGTCGGTGTGGGTCATCCCCATGTCCGCCTCCAGCCTACCCGAACTTCCCGGTGACGTAGTCCTCGGTGCGCTGCTTGCGCGGGGCGGTGAAGATCCGGTCGGTCGGCCCCACCTCGATCAGGTCGCCCATGTAGAAGAAGGCGGTCTGGTCGGAGACCCGGGCCGCCTGCTGCATGTTGTGGGTGACGATGACGATGGTGTAGCGGGCCTTCAGCTCGTGCAGCAGGTCCTCCACCTTGGCGGTGGCGATGGGGTCGAGGGCGCTGGCCGGCTCGTCCATGAGCAGCACCTCCGGCTCCACCGCCAGGGCCCGGGCGATGCAGAGCCGCTGCTGCTGGCCGCCGGAGAGGGAGAGCGCCGAGGCGCCGAGCCGGTCCTTCACCTCGTCCCAGAGCGCGGCCTGGCGCAGGCAGCGCTCGACGATCTCGCCGTGGTTCCCGGCGATCCCGTTGAGGCGGAGCCCGGCGGCGACGTTGTCGCGGATGGACATCGTCGGGAACGGGTTGGGGCGCTGGAACACCATCCCCACCCGGCGCCGCAGCAGCACCGGGTCGACGTCGCCGGCGTTCAGGTCGTCGCCGTCGAGCAGCAGCTTGCCGCGGGCCCAGGCGCCCGGCACCAGCTCGTGCATCCGGTTCAGGCAGCGCAGGAAGGTGGACTTCCCGCAGCCCGAGGGGCCGATCACCGCGAGGATGCTCCTCTCCGGGACCGCCAGGTCCACGTCCCGGAGGACGGTGGCCCTGCCGAAGCCCGCGGCCAGGTGCTCGACGACCAGCTTCGGGGCGGGGGCGAGGGTGCTCCGGACCGCCTCCCCGGCGACGGCCGCGGGGGCGGCGGCCTCGGGCGGCCGGACCAGCATGGACATGGGGCGGGCGGTCTCCATCAGCGGGCTCCTCGGAGGCGACCGCGCGCCAGCACGCGGGCGAACAGGTTCAGGGCGCCGACCAGCAGCAGCAGCACCAGGGCGGCCGTCCAGGCCTTCCGGTGCCAGTCCTCGTAGGGGCTGATGGCGTAGTTGAAGATCTGCACGGTGAGCGAGGCGGTGGGCTGGTCGGGCCGCGCGTTCCAGTACTGGTTGTTGAGCGCGGTGAAGAGCAGCGGGGCGGTCTCCCCGGCGGCGCGGGCCACCGCCAGCAGCACCGCGGTGAGGAGCCCGGGCAGCGCCGTGCGCAGCACCACCCGCAGGCTGGTCCGCCACTGGGCCACGCCCAGCGCCAGCGAGGCCTCCCGGAGCGTGGAGGGGACCAGCCGCACGAACTCCTCCGCGGCGCGGGCCAGGGGCGGGACCATGAGCAGCGCCAGCGACAGGGCGCCGGCCAGCGCCGAGAAGCGCTTCATGGGCACGACCACCAGGCCGTAGGCGACGATGCCCACCACGATCGACGGGACGCCGGACAGCACCTCGGTGGTGAAGCGGACGACCGAGCCGACCTTCCCGTCGCCCTTCTCGGCGAGGAAGACGCCGGCGCCCACGCCCACCGGGACCGCCAGCAGGCTGGCCATGCCCACCATCAGCAACGTGCCGGCGATGGCGTTGCCGACGCCGCCGCCGGGCTCCCCGATCGGCGCCGGCAGGTCCACGAAGAAGCGGGGCGAGAGGCCGGCGCCGCCCTTGGACACCACCAGCCAGAGCAGCGAGAGGAGCGGCAGCAGCGCGGCGACCACCGCCAGGCCGCAGATCGCGGTCCAGGCCAGGTTCCGCGCCTTCCGGAGGCGGAAGCTCCTCATGCCCGCGCCCCCGCCGGACCGCGGGCCACCGCGCGGACCAGGATCCGGGCGGCGGCGCTGAGGAGCAGGGTGATGCCGAAGAGCACCAGCGCCAGCCCGGCCAGCGCCCCGGTGTGGAGCTCGCTCGTCGCCTCGGCGAACTCGTTGGCGATCACCGCCGGGAGGGTGTAGCCGGGGGCGAAGAGCGAGGCGTGGATCTCCGGCGAGTTCCCGATGACCATGGTGACGGCCATGGTCTCGCCCAGGGCCCGGGCCAGGCCGAGCAGCGCGGCGCCGATGATGCCGGGCCGGCCGTAGGGGAGCACCGCCAGGCGGATCGCCTCCCAGCGGGTGGCGCCGAGCGCCAGCGCCCCCTCCTTGAGGGGCGGCGGGACGGTCTTCAGCACCTCGATGGTCACCGAGGCGATGGTGGGCAGGATCATCACCGCCAGGATGATCCCGGCGGCGAGGAAGCCGAGCCCGAGCGGCGGGCCGCGGAAGAGCGGCAGGAACCCGAGGAAGCGGCCCAGCAGCGGCTCCACCGTGCCGCGCAGCAGCGGGACCAGAACGAAGAGACCCCACAGGCCGTAGACGACGCTGGGGATGGCGGCCAGCGTCTCGATGGCGAAGCCCACCACCGGCCGCAGCCGCTTCGGCCCCATCTCCGAGAGGAACAGCGCCAGGCCCACCGAGACCGGCAACGCCAGCGCGATGGCCACGGCGCTCGTCACCAGCGTGCCGTAGACGAAGGGCAGCGCGCCGAAGGAGCCCGAGACCGGATCCCAGTCGGAGCCCAGCAGGTAGGAGACCAGGCCGAGCTTCTCCAGCGCCGGGGCGGCGACCTGCGAGAGCTTCAGCACGACGATGCCGGCCACGAGAATGGCGCTGCCGCCCATGAGGTACAGGGCGGCGCTCCAGGCCCGGTCGGCCGGGTTCGACCCCCGCGGCGCCCCGTGCGGGCGCCGCGGGGAGGCTCCGTCGCTACTTGGTCGCAATCTTGACCGGCTTTCCCTGCACCGTCAGGGACTCGATGGTCTTCTCGACCATGTGGACCACCTTGGCGGGCAGCGGGGCGTAGTCGAGGGGCGCCGCGTCCTTCTGGCCCTGGTGCGTCGCCCACCAGAGGAACTTCACCAGCGCCTCGCCCTTCTTGGCGTCGGCCAGGTCCCTGTGGACGAGCAGGTAGGTGAAGGAGGCGATCGGCCAGGCCTCCTTGCCCGAGGCGTTGGTGATGGAGACGCGGTAGTCGGCCGGCATGGCGACGCCGGCGGCCGAGGCCGAGGTGGACGCCAGGGTCGGCAGGAGGTAGTGGCCGTCCTTGTTGCGCAGCTGGGCCAGCGGCAGCTTGTTCTGGTTGGCGTAGGCCAGCTCGACGTAGCCGATGGCGCCGGGGTTCTGCTTCACCAGGCCGGTGACGCCGTCGTTGCCCTTGCCGCCGAGCCCCACCGGCCACTTCACGCTGGTCCCCTTGCCCACCTTCGCCGCCCACTCGGGCGAGACCTTGGAGAGGTAGTCGGTGAAGCCGTAGCTGGTCCCGGACCCGTCGGAGCGGTGGGCGACGGTGATGGCGGTGTCGGGGAGCTTCACCCCGGGGTTCAGCTTCGCCAGCGCCGGGTCGTTCCACGTCGCGATCTTGCCGAGGAAGATGTCGGCGAGCGCCTCCGGGGTGAGCTTGAGCGACTTCACCGGGGCGTTGTAGGTCACCACCACCGCGCCCAGCACGGTGGGGATGTGCACCACGTCGGGGATCTTGGCGATCTGCTCGTCGCTCAGCGGGGCGTCCGAGGCGCCGAAGTCCACGGTGCCGTTGGTGATCTGCTGGATGCCGCCGCCCGAGCCGATGGCCTGGTAGTTGAAGGCCAGCTCCGGGTGCAGCCGGTGGTACTCGGCGAACCACTTGGTGTAGAGCGGCGCCGGGAAGGTGGCGCCCGCGCCGTTGATGAGCAGCGAGTCGGCGCGGGCGGTGCCCGCGGCGAACAGGAGAGCGGCAAGGGCGACGAGAGTCTTCTTCGAGTTCATGTCTGGACTCCTCCTCGGGAGCCCGTTCGTGCGGTCCTCGGGTTCGCCCCCGATCTAGCGAGCCCAGGTGACGGAATCGTGACGAGAGGGTGAGGAACGCGTTGCGTCACGGGAAGGTCACGCGGCCGGGAGCCGCACCCAGAACCGGCTGCCCCCCGCGCCCGACTCGACCCCGACCTCGCCCCGCTGGGCCTGGACCAGGTGCTTCACGATGGCCAGCCCCACCCCGGTGCCGCCCTGGTCGCGCGAGCGTCCGGCGTCGGCCCGGTAGAACCGCTCGAAGAGCCGCTCCAGGTGGTGCCGCTCGATGCCCGGCCCGGTGTCGGACACCGACAGGACCACCCGCTCCTCCTCGCGCGCCGCCGAGAGCGTCACCGCGCCACCCCGGGGGGTGTACTTCACCGCGTTGTCGAGCAGGTTCACCAGCACCTGCTCCAGGGCCCGCGGATCGGCGCGCACCGTCATCCCCGGCGCCGGCGCCCGGCGGAGCTCCACGCCCTTCTCGCGGGCCTGCGGGGCCAGCAGGTCGCCCGCGGCCCGCAGCGCCTGCTCGACCTCCACGTCGGCGGGCTGCATGGCCCACTGGCCCGACTCGATGCGGGAGAGGTCGAGGAGGTCGCGGGTGAGCCGGCCCAGCCGGTCGGCCTGGCGGGCGATCATCTCCACGAAGGTGCGGGCCGCGGCCGGATCCTGGAGGGCTCCCAGCAGCAGGGTCTCGGCGGCGCCGTGGATGGCGGCCACCGGCGTGCGCAGCTCGTGGGAGGCGTTGGCGACGAAGTCGCGCCGCGCCTGCTCCGCCCGCCGCGCCTCGCTCACGTCCTCGAGGATGAGGAGGACCTCGCCGCGCAGCAGCGGCTGCGCCAGGGCGACGTAGACGCGGCGGGGCGCCGGCAGCTCCAGCTCGACGCGCTTGGCGTGCCCCTCGAGGGCCCGCTTCACCGCCTCGGCGAGGTCGGCGGCCCGCGTGACCTGGAGGGGCGTCATCCCCACGGCGCGCCCGGTGGGGGAGAGCGCCTCCAGCCGGGCGTTGGCGGCCCGGATGGTCCCGTCGCGGGCCACCACCCCGGCGGCGTCGGGCATGGCGAAGAGCAGCTCGCGCTCCGGCTCCTCCCGCGGGTGCAGCTGCTCCTCCCGCCGGCGCAGCAGGTCGCTGAGCCGCAGCAGCTCCGGGGGCAGCACGGCCCGCGCCCCGCCCGCCGCCTGCGCCTCCAGGGCCCGGAGCGCCTCCCGCAGCAGGCCGCGGCCGGTGAGGGCCACCGCTCACCCCTTCTCGGAGGGGTCGATGAGCCGGTAGCCGACGCCGCGGACGGTC
>JAJZTO010000177.1 GCA_021848865.1 Myxococcales bacterium | reverse complement strand
CAGGGAGTCGTCGAAGCCCAGGCCCGGCCGGGCCCGGACCGCCAGCAGCGAGGCGACGCCCGCCACCGCGCCGAGCAGCAGCGAGGAGAGCGGCGTGACGAAGCCGGCCGCCGGGGTCACCGCCACCAGCCCCGCCACCGCGCCCGAGGCCAGGCCCACCCCCGACATCTTGCCGTGGAAGAGGAAGAGCTCGAGCAGGCCCCAGGCCAGGGCCGCCGCCGCCGGGGCGAAGAAGGTGTTGGCGAAGGCGGTGCTCGCCAGGCCGCCGGCCGAGAGGGCGCTGCCGCCGTTGAAGCCGAGCCAGCCGAACCAGAGCAGGCCGGCGCCGAGGATGGCGAAGGGCACGTTGTGCGGCAGCACCGAGGGGCGCCTCAGGCCGCGCCGGTTGCCGAGGACCACGGCGAAGACCAGCGCCGCGGCGGCGGCGTTGATGTGCACCACCGTGCCGCCGGCGAAGTCGAGGGCCCCGAGGCGGCGCAGCCAGCCGCCCGGCGCCCAGACCCAGTGCGCCACCGGCGAGTAGACGATCACGCTCCAGAGGGCGACGAAGAGGACGAAGGCCTTCACCCGGACCCGCTCGACGATGGCGCCCGAGATCAGGGCCGGGGTGATGACCGCGAACATCGCCTGGAAGAGCATGAAGGCGAGGTGGGGAACCGTGGGGGCGAGGTCGGGGGCGACGGCGGGGCCGACGCCCCGCAGCCCGATCCAGGAGAGCCCGCCGACGACGCGGTCGAGCGCGCCGCCCGGGGAGAAGGCCAGGCTGTAGCCCACCAGGGCCCAGAGCACGCCGACGAGGGCCATGCACACCAGCGAGAGGATCATGGTGTGGACGACGTTCTTGGCCCGGACCAGCCCGCCGTAGAAGAAGGCCAGGCCCGGGGTCATGAGCAGCACCAGGCCCGCCGAGATCAGCACGATGGCGGTGTCGCCGGTGTCGACCTGGCCGGGGGTGCCGGCCGCGGCGACGGCGGGGACGAGGGCGATTCCGAGGGGGAGCAGTCTTCGCAAGTGGGCCTCCGTGGATTGCGCGCTGCGCCCCTTTGCAGCAGCCGTGCCCGCAAGGAAGGCGCCGGATTTCGGCGCAGGCGGTGCCCGGTCGCCAGGCGCTGCCCGGTCACCGGGCAACTCCCTGCACGCAGCCCGCGCAGCCCGAGGGGATGTGCTGGCGCTCGCGGGCCGGGTCGCGTTCACGAACTGCGCTGTCTCATGTCCTCGGGACGGCCGCTAGTCTCTGATGGGTCGTAAGCTTTCATGCGGAATCTCGGCGGGTTGCGGTGCCTGCCGCCACAATCACGCACACACGTCGCGCGGTGCTCGCGGGTTCGCGCTCGATTCGCTCCGTTGGTGGGTCATTCCACGCCGGGGAAATTCCGGAGCGCACACGGGTGAATATGCATCCGCGGCGGGAGCGCGACCCTCGTCCGACCCCCGTGCCCGGCACCGGAGCAGGCACTCGCAGTCATGCCGAGGACCGTCCTGGACACCGCACTCCTGGTGACGGCCGCAGGGGTGGGTGTCCGGCGCCAGGGGGACTTCCTGTCGCACATCAGCATGCCTAGGCTCACCTCGCTGGAGGGCCGTGTCGAGTGCGCCGGGCGGAGGGGGCTCCTCCCTGCCCGACACGGGCGAAAACGAGAGAACGCGTTCGTCCGGGGCCTGCCCGCGGGGGGCAGCGCCCGGACGTCCGCCACCGTAAGGAGGGCAGCCGTGAAGGACATCCTGATGCGACTGGGCGCCGTCTGCGCCATCGTGCTGGCCGCGGGGACCACGGCGAGCGCGCAGATCCCCTTTGCGAAGTTCAACACCGATCCCGGGGCGGCCAACGCGGCCTTCCCGCAGCAGAACCCCTTCGGCCCGTCGAACGCCAACTACCAGGTGAACTACCCCTTCCCGGGCCAGTGCCTCGCCAGCCCGGCGAACGCGGCCATGTTCCCGACCCTGCCAGCCTGCGGGGCGCGGGCCGCGTCGAGCTTCGACTGCGTCCTGGGCGGGTCGCACCGCACCGCCGGCGGCTGGGCCGCGTGCGGCGCGCCCATCCCCTTCTCCGTGATGAATCCGGTGATCCCCTCCGGCGTCCTCGCCAACGCGGTCGCGACGCCCAAGTTCGTCTGGGAGGTGCTGAACCCGCCCGACTACACGCCCGACACGGTCACCTACCCCGGCGCCGACTACTACGAGATCGGCGTCCACGAGGCCTGGGGCTTCCAGGCGCTCGCCGGCCTGGGGGCCTTCCCGAACCCCCTGCTCGTGAACCCCAAGGGGCCCGAGGTGCCGAACGGCATGCAGTGGACGGGCCTGCTCTGCAACTCCGTCGGCGGCTGCACCTGCCCGGCGGACGCGGCGGGGGCGTTCCGCGCGCAGTACTGCAGCGCCGCCGGCAAGGTCCCGCTGGGCGCCCCGCTGTTCACGCCGATCTGGGGCGTCGGCCAGGTCAACATGGGCGGCACGCTGGGCATCGCCCTCACCGCCACGCCGAGCCCCTGGTCGCAGAACACCTACGTCGCCACCTGGCCCTCCATCAGCATCCGCGCCACCCGGGGCCGCCCGGTGGTCGTGAAGTGGGTGAACGAGTTCCCGGACAACCACGTCCTCTGCCCGCACCCGGAGGCGGCCGACTGGGCCTGCTCCATCGACCGCACCTTCATGGGCGTGAAGGCCACCATCGATCCGGCCGTGGCGAACAGCCAGCTCGTCGGCGTCGGCTTCGACGGCGTGAACCAGTACGGCAGCCCCATGCAGCCCGACAACTCCTGGGTGACCCACCTGCACGGCGGCGAGATCCCGCCCTCCACCGACGGCTTCGCGGAGAAGTGGTTCGGCAACCCGACGACGGCCCGGCTGTACAACGCGTCGAACGGGGGCAACCCGGCTCCCTTCGTCCTCCCGGCCTTCGAGAACCCCTCGGGGATCGCGCTGCGGCGCCCGGCCGGCAACAGCGACACCTACACCTACCCGATGGTCCAGGAGGAGGCGACCATCTGGTTCCACGACCACACGCTGGGCAAGACCCACCACAACGTCGTCGCCGGCCCCGCCGGCTTCTTCCCGGTGAAGGAGCCGCTGAAGCACGGGGCGGTGAAGGCGGGCGTGTGCACGGCGGCGGCGGCGCTCGGCGAGAGCTGCGAGTACACCTGGCTCGACCCGGTCACCGAGCCCCGCGGCGCCTTCGGCATGCCGCGCTACGACCTGTTCCTGGCCGTCCAGGACCGCTCCTTCAACGACGACGGCAGCCTGAACTTCGCCAACGGGAACGGGCAGCCCATCCCGGCCGGCATGATCGTGGCGCCGGGCACCACGCCCGTCACGCCCGGCGTGAACCCGCTGGTGCACCCCAATTGGAGCCCGGAGTACTTCGGCGACCACGCCCTGGTGAACGGGGTGCTGTGGCCCAAGAAGACCACCGAGCCGGGCTGGTACCGCCTCCGCCTCGTCGACGGCTCCGACTCGCGCTGCTACACGCTGGGCTTCCAGGTCTCGGCCCTCCCGCCGGCGCCGGGAGCGAACGTGACCTTCGGCGTCCCCTTCTACATCCTGGCCAACGACCAGGGGTACATGAAGAACCCGGTGCTCGCCCCGAGGAACCAGTTCACCATGTGCCCCGGCGAGCGGTACGAGCTGCTGGTGAACTTCGGCGCGCTGCCCGGGATCGCCGCGGGCGCGGCGGCCAACGTCTGGATGGTGAACACCGCCCCGGCGCCGTTCCCGGCCGGCATCACCCCGCAGATGAGCCGGAGCCCGTTCGCCGACCTGAACGTCATCATGAAGTTCCAGGTGGAGGGGACCGGCGGCGTGAAGAGCTGCGGGACCGTCGGCGCCCCGGCGAGCCTGACCTGGGATCCGGCGCTCGCGGCGGCGACCAACCTGGCCACGGCCTGCATGCCGGCGAACCCGGCGCTGCAGACCGATCCCGCCTACCAGAACCTCCGGCCGGTGACCTGGCCCATCGCCCTGGCCCCGGGCGCGGGCACCATCCCGTTCCAGGACGGCAAGAGCCTGAAGCCCATCGTCCGGCAGGTCTACCTGAACGAGCGGGTGGACGGCGTCACCCTGGCCCCGATGGGCATGCAGCTGAACGGCGTGCCGTTCGAGTACAAGGTGACCGAGACCCCCAAGCTGGGAACGCGCGAGATCTGGCAGTTCGTGAACCTCACGGTCGACGCGCACCCCATGCACCCGCACTACGTGAAGAACCAGATCATCGCCCGCCAGACCTTCAACGTCGGGACCTACAAGGCGCTGCTCTGCGGCAGCGCCACCTGCCAGCCCGGCACCTCCCCGGGCGGCGAGATGCAGGTGGTCCCGGACGTCACGCCGACCCTGCTGGGCCAGCCGGTGCTGGTGACGCCGCTCTCGGCCGACGGCGGCTACAAGGACGCCGTGCAGGCGCCCCCGGGCATGGTGACCTCCATCGTCGCGGACTGGATCCAGCGGTACCCGTCCAGCGGGACGCCGACCGCTCCCGGCACCGCCACCTCTGCCGGACCGGGCGCTGCGGCTCCCTACACCTATGAGCCGGTCACCTCGGGCCCGTTCGTGTGGCACTGCCACATCAACTCGCACGAGGACTCGGAGATGATGCGCACCAGCCTGGTGGTCCCGTAGCCATCGGGACCCGGCAGGGATGAGGTCCGGGGCGGTGCCGCGCGGCGCCGCCCCGGATTTTTTCACCGGCCGCGGCGCGCCTCGCTCCCGGCGGGGCGAGGCCCGCCGGCCGGCGGTCAGGGGGTGAGCGTGTGGAGGATCCGGTACCGCTCGCCCGCCTTCGCGCCCGGCGCCGCGACCACCTGCCCGCGGAAGATGCCCTGGACGCAGGCGACGGCGCCAGGGCTCGCGGAACCCTGGGCCTCGACCGGCGCGTCCACGATCCGCACCGCGCCCGCGAGCGTCTCCACCTGCAGCATGAGGACGGTGACGCCGGTGTCCGTGGTCTGCCCGTAGTCCCGGGTCTCGGTGAGGTTGTCGGCCTCGGCGAGGCGGCCGCCGCGGGCGCTGGCCTGCCGGAAGCACGTGGCGATCCGCGGCTCCAGCTCGTTCAGGCGGACGTTCAGCGCCGCACCGGCGGCACCGAGCCTCCCGAGTCGAGGGACGGGCGGCACCGCCTCCCAGGTGCCCGGCGGCGGCTCGGGCGGGGGAGGGCCGTAGGCCGGCGGGGGCGCCGGTGCGCCGGCCGGCGCAGGCGAGAGCCGGGTGAGGTCGGGGCCGGGGAGGGCGGCCGGGACGGGCTCCTGCGCCACCGGAGGAGGAGGAGGAGGAGGGGGCGGCGCGGCCACGTCCACGGGAACGGGAACGGGATCCCGCGACATCAGGTAGACCGCGAGCATCGCTCCCCCGGCCAGCAGCAGGATGGCGCCCACGGCCGCGACGACCTTCGTCATGCGCTCCTCCCTCGGTGCTTCACGCGGCTGGAACGTCACCTCGCCGCCGGCGGAGCGGCCGCCGGCATCGGCGGCAGCAGCGCCTCGGCGGCGTCCTGCAGCCTCCGGAGCTCGTCGTTCAGGCCGCCGAGCCGCGTCGCGATGGGCCGGGCCTTCGCGAGGCAGTCGTCGATGCCCTCCCGCGCCGCGGCCAGGACGCTCGCCCGGCGCGCCGGCCCGCCGGGCTGCATCGCGCCCTGCAGCTCCAGCAGCGGGTACTGGCAGCCGCGGGTCTTGTCGACGGCCCACGGGATCGTCGCCATCCGCCTGTTCTCGGACGCCACCTGGCGGTAGCGGGCCAGCAGCTCCCCGGCCCGGGCGGAGGCCGGGGCGTCCGCCTTCCCCGCCAGGGCCTCGAGCCGCTCGACGTACCGCCGCGTCCGTCCGGCCCACTGCAGGCGGCTCGAGACCGAGAGCTCGATGGTGAGCCGCTGGTCCACCTCGTGCCCGGCCCTCCAGCGGGCCTGGTCCTCGGGAGCGCCCGCCGGCACCACCAGCTGTTCCTCGGCGCTCGCGCCCGACAGGCGTCCCTCCGCCGGTCCGGCGGCCGGCGGGGGCTTCTCGGGGGACGCCGGAGCGTCTGCCGACGGTCCGGCGGCGGCGGTGGTCAGCAGAGCCCAGCAGGCGAAGGCCGTGGCGATCATGCGGGCATCCTACCCGGGGCGCGGGGGCCCGTCAGCCGCACGCTTCCCGTACACGGGGCGGGCGCTCCGCGACCGCCGCGCCCTGCGGCGGATCGC
>JAJZTO010000176.1 GCA_021848865.1 Myxococcales bacterium | reverse complement strand
GCTCGGCGCGCTGCTGCGGAGCGCGGCGGACCTCGCGGCCGGCCCGCCGGCGCTCCCCGGCGCCGCCGGCCGGGCGCTGCTCTGGGGCGGCCTCGCCGCCACCGCCGCCGCCGTGGCGCTGCTGGTCCGCGCCGCCCGGCGCGCCCTGGACCGGTCGCTCGCCGCCGGGCCGCCGCCCGGCTAGAGGGCGCCGCGGCGCCGCCCGGCGAAGAGGGCGGCGAGCAGCAGCGTCGCGCCCACCGCCACCAGCGACAGGTCGTCGAAGAGGCCGAAGAGCCGCTTCCCCCACAGGTCGTAGACGTTGCCGCCGACCAGCACCATCCCGGAGACGGCGGCCCAGCGCCACGCCCCGAGCCGGTCCAGGTTCCAGAGCAGGACCGTCGCCGCCAGCATGGTGGAGCCGAAGGCGTTGTAGTTGGTGAAGGCGAGCAGGGGCACCGCGGTGAGCAGCGCCGCGAAGTCGCCGGGGAGCGCCCGCTCCGCCTCGCGCCCGCGGCGCACGAACCAGAGAAAGGCCGCCGCGAGCAGCACCAGCACGCCGAGCTGGAGGGCCCGGGAGCCCTCCGGCGTTCCGGCCAGGGCGCGCAGCGGCGTGTAGCGCGCCAGCAGCGACGCCAGGGTGTGGTTCGCCGGGGCGAGCAGGGCCGTCTTCTTCGCCATCTCCTCGCCGATGCGCGCCGCCCAGCCCCGGTACTGCTCCGCCAGCGCCGGGCCGGTGTAGAAGAGCCGCGGCAGCAGCGCGCCGGCGGCGGTCCAGGCGGCCAGCGCGGCGAGGTCGCGCCAGCGGCGCCGCAGCGCCAGCCAGGGCAGGAAGACCAGGCCGAAGGGCTTGAGGAAGAGGCTGGCGGCGAGCGGCAGGCCGAAGAGCAGCGGCCGGCCGGCGGCCGCGGCGGTGGCGGCGAGCAGGTAGAGGAGCAGCAGGAGCTGGTTCACCTGGCCGAGGTGCAGCTCCAGCATGAAGTGGACGGCGACGCTGGCCGCGGCCAGCAGGGTGAGGCGGTTCACGCGCCCGGGCGGGTCGGCCCGGAAGCCCGGGCGCGCCAGGCGCAGGGAGAGGAACAGGTTGGCCGGGACCACCGCGGCGAGGAAGAGCCAGTAGGCCACCTTGGCGGCGACCAGGGGCAGCGCCGCGAAGGGCAGGAAGAAGTAGGCGGCGGTGGGGCCGTACTTGTACTCGTAGAAGCCGTCCTCGACCGGCCGGTAGAGGTTCGCGCCGGCCCAGGCCCGCCGGGCGGCCCGGTAGAAGACCTCGAAGTCCACCATGGCGAAGCGGTGGTTCTTCAGGTCGGCGAGGAGGAAGAGGAGGCCGAGCAGCAGCACCACCGCCAGGCCGGCGGTCCAGCGGGTCGAGAAGAGGGCGCGGAGCTTCCGGAGCATGGGGGACGAGCAGCTTAGCGCACGACCGGCCCGCGGGTGTCGACGGCCGCCGCGCCGCTCCCGAAAACTCGCCTCGGCCGCGGCCCGCGACGACAATCGCCGCCATGAGCCTGGTGTGGGTGCTGCTGGTGGCCCTCTCCGTGGCCGTGGCCGCGGCCACCGGCCGGATCGAGGCGCTCACCCCGGCGGTGGTCGAGTCGGCGGGGCGCGCCGTCACCCTCTCCATCGGCCTCGCCGGCGTCATGGCCCTCTGGCTCGGCCTGATGCGGGTGGCCGAGGAGGCCGGGCTGGTCCGGCTGCTCGGGCGCGCCGCCCGGCCGGTGCTGCGCCGGCTCTTCCCCGAGGTGCCCCCCGAGCACCCGGCCCTCGGCGCCATGGTGATGAACGTGGCCGCCAACATGCTGGGGCTCGGCAACGCCGCCACCCCCTTCGGCCTCAAGGCCATGGCGGCGCTGGAGGAGCTGAACCCGCACAAGGGGACGGCCAGCGACGCCCAGGCGCTGTTCTGCGCCCTGAACACCGCCTCGGTGCAGCTGGTCCCGGCGACCGTCATCGCCCTGCGGGCCGCCGCCGCCGCGCCGCAGCCCGCCGACGTCCTGGGGGCCACCCTGATCGCCTCGCTCTGCGCCACCGCCGTGGCGCTGGCGGCCGCCCGCCTGCTGCGCCACCTCTACCCCCGCCCCCCGGAGCCCCGGTGATCCGCCTGGCGCTCGAGGCGGTCTCGCGCTGGGCCATCCCCCTGCTGCTCGCCGGCGTCCCGCTCTACGCCCTGACGCGGAAGGTGAAGGTCTACCCGGCCTTCCTGGAGGGGGCGAAGGAGGGCTTCCAGGTGGCGATCCGCGTCATCCCGCCCCTGGTCGCGGTCCTGGTGGCGCTGGGGATGCTGCGCGCCTCGGGGGCGCTCGACGGCGTGGCCCGCCTGCTCGGGCCGGCGACCGCGGCGCTGGGGCTGCCGCCCAGCGTGCTCCCCATGGTGCTGGTCCGGCCGCTCTCCGGCGGCGCGGCGCTGGGCGTGGTCGGCGACGTGCTGCGCGGCGACGGGCCGGACGGGTACGCCGGCCGGCTGGTCTCGGTGATGGCCGGCTCCACCGAGACCACCTTCTACGTGCTCGCGGTCTACATGGGCTCGGTGGGCATCACCCGGTACCGCCAGGCGCTCCCGGCCGGGCTCCTCGCCGACCTCGCCGGCTTCGGCGCCTCGGTGCTGGTGGTGCGCGCGCTCTTCGGGCCGTAGTCGGGGGGAGAGGATGACGGGTCCAGGGACCACGCCGCGACCGAGGATCGCCCTGGTGCTCTCCGGCGGCGGGGCCCGGGCCGCCTGGCAGGTGGGCGTGCTCCAGGCGGTCGCCGCGCGCTTCCCGCCGGGCGCGCCCCTCCCCTTCGCGATCGTCTGCGGCACCTCCGCGGGCGCCATCAACGCCGCCGCCCTGGCCTCGGGCGCGCCGCGCTTCGCCGACGCGCTGGAGCGGCTCCAGGCGGTGTGGACCGGCCTGCACGCCGGCGACGTGTTCCGCACCGACCCCTGGAGCCTGGCCCGCCGGGCCCAGGGGCTGCTGGGCTCGCTGGCGGGCCGCCGCCGCCCCGCCAGCCTCCTCGACAACGCGCCGCTGGCCGAGCTGCTGCGCCGCACCGTCCGCTTCGACGCCGTCGACGCGGCGCTGGCCGCCGGGACCCTGGAGGCGCTGGCGGTCTCGGCCCACGCCTGGCGCAGCGGCCGCTCGGTGACCTTCTTCCAGGCGCGCGGCGTCGAGGGCTGGAGCCGCGCCCAGCGGGCCGGCGTCCCGGTCCGCATCGGCGTCGAGCACCTGCTGGCCTCCTGCGCCATCCCGCTGATCTTCCCGCCGGCCGAGGTGGACGGCGAGTGGTACG
Organism: Myxococcales bacterium; assembly: GCA_021848865.1. Lineage (GTDB taxonomy): Bacteria > Myxococcota > Myxococcia > Myxococcales > Anaeromyxobacteraceae > JACRMN01. The sequence goes on along the minus strand of JAJZTO010000176.1, from coordinate 2,915 downwards.
GCGACGGCGCCGTCCGCCAGGTGGCCCCGGTCTCCTCGGCCCTCCACCTCGGCGCCGACCGCATCCTGGTCGTCGCGGCGCAGGGGGCGCGCCACGCCGGCGGGCCGCCGGGCACGCCGCCGTCCACCGCCGAGATCGGCGGGCAGGTGCTGGCCGGGATGTTCACCGACGCGCTGGGCACCGACCTGGAGCGCATCCGGCTGGTGAACGAGGCGGTGCGCCAGATCGATCCGGCGGCCCTCCCGCGCAGCCCGGTGCCGCTGCGCGACGTCGGGCTGCTCGCCCTCTCGCCGGGGGCGTCGCTGGAGGAGGTGGCGCTGCGCCACCTCGACGCCCTGCCGCGCGGGGTCCGGCTGCTGCTGCGCGGCCTGGGCGTGGGGCGGCGCGGCGGCGGCGGCCTCCTCTCCTACCTGCTCTTCGAGCCCGGCTACTGCGGCGACCTGCTGGCGATGGGGCGCGCCGACGGGGAGGAGCGGGCCTCGGAGATCGCGGCCTTCCTCGACGGCGCGGCCTGAAGGCCGGCGGGGCCCGGCCGGCCGCTACCGCCCCGGCGCCTCGCGCAGGCCCGGCGCCTCGCGCCCGGTGCGGGCCACGTACTCGGAGTAGCCGCCGCCGTAGGGGACCGCCCCCTCCGGCGTCAGCTCCAGCACCCGGTTGGAGAGGGCCGCGAGGAAGCGCCGGTCGTGGGAGACGAAGAGCATCGTCCCCTCGTAGGCGGCGAGCGCCCGGACCAGCATGTCCTTGGTGCCCATGTCGAGGTGGTTGGTGGGCTCGTCGAGGACCAGGAAGTTCGGCGGGTCGTAGAGCAGCCGCGCCAGCACCAGCCGCGCCTTCTCCCCGCCGGACAGCACCCGGCAGCGCTTCTCGATCTCGTCGCCGGAGAAGCCGAAGCAGCCGCACAGCGTCCGCAGCGAGCCCACCGAGGCCCGCGGGAAGGCGTCCTGGACGGTCTCCCAGACCGTCTTCTCCGCCTCCAGCAGCTCCATGGCGTGCTGGGCGAAGTAGCCCATGCGGACGCTGGCGCCGACCGTCACCGTCCCGGCGTCGGGGGCGAGCTCGCCGGCCACCAGCTTGAGGAGGGTGGACTTGCCGGCGCCGTTCTGGCCCAGCACGCACCAGCGCTCGCCGCGCCGCACCAGCAGGTCGAGCCGCTCGTGGACGGGCCGCGCGCCCCACCCCTTGCGCACCCCGGCGAGCTTGGCCACGTCCTCGCCGGAGCGGGGCGGGGGCCGGAACTCGAAGACCGCGGTCCTGCGCCGCTTGGGCGGCTCGACCTTCTCGATCTTGTCCAGCTTCTTCACCCGCGACTGGACCTGGGCGGCGTGCGAGGCGCGGGCCTTGAACCGCTCGATGAAGGCCAGCTCCTTCTTCAGCATGGCCTGCTGGCGGTCGAACTGGGCCTGCTGGTGGGCCTCGGCGACGGCCCGCTCCCGCTCGTAGAAGTCGTAGTCGCCGGACCAGGTGGTCAGCTCGCCGCCGTCGATCTCGACGATCTGCCGGACCACCCGGTTCATGAACTCGCGGTCGTGCGAGGTCATGAGGATGGCCCCCTCGTACCCCTGGAGGAACTCCTCCAGCCAGATGATCGACTCGAGGTCCAGGTGGTTGGAGGGCTCGTCCAGCAGCATGGCGTCGGGGCGCATGAGCAGGATGCGCGCCAGCGCCACCCGCATCTTCCAGCCGCCGGAGAGGGCCCCGACGTCGCCGTCCATCGTCGCCTCGGAGAAGCCCAGGCCGGCCAGGATCTCCCGGGCCCGGGCCTCCAGCGAGTAGCCCCCCAGCTCGTCGAAGCGGGCCTGGGCGTGGCCGAAGCGCTCCACCAGCTCGTCCAGCTCGGCGGCCCGGGCCGGGTCGGCCATGGCCTCCTCCAGCTCCCGGAGCTCGGCGGCGACCGCCGAGACCGGCCCGGCGCCGTCCATGGTCTCCGCCACCGCCGAGCGGCCGCGCATCTCGCCCACGTCCTGGCTGAAGTGGCCGATGGTGACGCCGCGGTCGATGGCCACCTGCCCCTCGTCCGGCTCCTCCTCGCGCATGATCATGCGGAAGAGGGTGGACTTGCCGGCGCCGTTGGGGCCGACCAGCCCCACCTTCTCGCCGCGGTGGATCGCGGCCGAGGCCTCGAGGAAGAGGATCTGGTTCCCGTGCTGCTTGGAGATGGCGTCGAAGCGGATCAAGGGGGCGCTTGTTACCACGCCCTCAGCGGCGCGGTCGAGGAACCGCCGCGCGCCGCGCCCCCGGCTTCTCCGCCACGAAGATGACGTGCTTCACGCCGCCGCCGGCGCCGCCGCGGGCCGGCACCACCTCGGCGCGGGCCTCCAGGCCGGCCCGGGAGAGCCGTTCCCGGTAGGCCTCGTCGGGGCCGGCCGACCAGACCGCCAGGACGCCGCCGGGCCGGAGCGCCTCGGCGCAGGCGCGCACGCCCTTGCCGCCGTAGAGCCGCCTGTTGGCGGGGGCGGCGATGGGCGAGGCGCCGTTGTCCACGTCGAGCAGGATGGCGTCGAAGGCCCCGTGGGCCTCGGCGATGCGGCCGAAGACGTCGCCGATCTGCAGGCGGAGGCGCGGGTCGTCGAGCGGCCGGCCGGCCAGGTCGCCGACGTGGCGGCGGTTCCAGTCGGCCAGCTCCGGCAGCAGCTCGGCCACGATCACCCGGGCCTCGGGACCGACCCGGTCGAGCGCCGCGCGGGCGGTGTAGCCGAGCCCCAGCCCGCCGACCAGCACGGTGCGCACCCGCTCCAGGCGCCGCAGCGCCAGCGCCGCCAGCGCCTCCTCCGAGCCGTGCATCCGGCTCGACATCAGCACCCGCCCGCCGGCGCGGACCACCCACTCGCCGCCGCGCCGCGCCAGCTGGAGCTCGTCGCCCCCCGGCGCGCGGGCCCGCTCCACGATCTCCCAGGGCTGCATGCCGGGGAGTGGTA
>JAJZTO010000175.1 GCA_021848865.1 Myxococcales bacterium | reverse complement strand
CGGCTACCTCACCCTCGACCGGCCCGGCCCGTCGCTCTCCGGCGGCGAGAGCCAGCGCATCCGGCTGGCCTCGCAGATGGGCTCGGAGCTGACCGGCGTCATCTACATCCTCGACGAGCCCTCCATCGGCCTGCACCAGCGCGACAACGGCAAGCTGCTCGCCACCCTGAAGCGGCTGCGCGACATCGGCAACTCGGTGCTGGTGGTGGAGCACGACCAGGAGACGATGGAGGAGGCCGACTGGCTCATCGACTTCGGCCCGGGGGCGGGCGAGCACGGCGGCCGCATCGTCGCCGAGGGCACCCCGGCCCAGGTCTCGGCGAACCCGGCCTCGCTCACCGGCGCCTACCTGTCGGGGCGCGCCGCCATCCCGGTGCCGGAGCGGCGCCGGCCGGCGAGCGGCTGGCTCACGGTGCGGGAGGCCGCCGAGAACAACCTGAAGGGGATCGACGCCGCCTTCCCGCTGGGCTGCTTCGTGGCGGTGACCGGCGTCTCCGGGGCGGGCAAGTCCACCCTGGTGAACGGCATCCTCCGCCCGGCGCTGCTGCGCAGCCTCTACGGCACCCGGGAGGTGCCGGGGAAGCACCGCGGCCTGGCCGGCCACGAGCGGATCGACAAGGTCATCGACATCAACCAGCAGCCCATCGGCCGCACCCCGCGCTCCAACCCCGCCACCTACACCAAGCTCTTCGACGGCGTCCGCGAGGTCTTCGCCCAGACCCCCGAGGCGCGCAGCCTCGGCTACCTCCCCGGCCGCTTCAGCTTCAACGTGAAGGGCGGGCGCTGCGAGGCCTGCCAGGGCGACGGCATGAAGCTGGTGGAGATGCACTTCCTCGCCGACGTGCTGGTGCCCTGCGAGGTCTGCGGCGGCAAGCGCTTCAACGAGGCGACGCTGCGGGTGAAGTTCAAGGAGAGGAGCGTCGCCGAGGTGCTGGACCTGTCGGTGCTGGAGGCGATGGGCCTCTTCGAGCACCACCGGGAGATCGTCCGGGTGCTGCGGACGCTGGACGACGTCGGGCTCGGCTACCTGAAGCTCGGCCAGCCCTCCCCCACCCTCTCCGGCGGCGAGGCCCAGCGCATCAAGCTGTCGCGCGAGCTGGCGCGGGTGGGCACCGGGCGGACGCTCTACATCCTCGACGAGCCCACCACCGGGCTGCACTTCGAGGACGTGAAGAAGCTGCTGGCGGTGCTCGACCGGCTGGTGGAGGCCGGCAACAGCGTGCTGGTCATCGAGCACAACCTCGACGTCATCAAGTGCGCCGACTGGGTGGTGGACCTGGGGCCGGAGGGCGGCGAGGAGGGCGGGCGCATCGTCGCCGAGGGCACGCCCGAGGAGGTGGCGCGGGCCCCCGGGAGCTTCACCGGCCAGCACCTGGCGCGGATGCTGGGGGCGCGGCGCGGCCGGTCGGCGGGGGCGCGGAGCGCGTGAGGCCGGGCCGGCCGACGGCCAACCCGGCCGCGGCGAGCGCGGGCCGCGTTGACGCGCCGGAGAGCGCCTCCTACATTCGCCGCGCCCGTGCAGAGCCCTCCCCCACCCGGCGCCCGCGCCGTGGCCGTCGGCCAGGTGCTGGGGGCCGCCGCGCTCTGGGGGATCTCGGGCGTGGTGGCCCGCGCCCTCTTCAACCGCGCCGTCGAGCCCGCCCACCTGGTCCAGGTGCGGATGATCCTGGGCGGGCTGGCGCTGCTCCCGCTGGCGCTGCGCGGCGGCCGGCCGGGCGGGCCCTGGCTCAAGCTCCTGCCGGCCTACGCGGTGGCGCTGGCCGGCGTGCAGCTCACCTACTTCCAGGCCATCCAGGCGGCCGGCGTGGCCACGGCGGTGTTCCTGCAGTACACCGCGCCGCTGCTGGTGGCCGCCTTCGAGTCGGCGCGCGAGCGGCGCCTGCCGCCGCGGCCGGTGCTGCTCGCGCTCGCCGCCGCGGTGGCCGGCTCGGCGCTGCTGGTCCTCCCCGGCGGCGGCCTGCGGATCCCGCCGGCCGGGCTCGCCTGGGGCGTGGCCTCGGCCTTCGCCATGGCGGCGGGGACGGTGCTGGCCGGCGCGGCCCAGCGGCGCGGCGCCCGGCCCCTGCCCCTGCTGGCCTTCGGGCTGCTCGCCGGCTCGCTGCTCTTCCTGCCGGTGCGCACCCCCTGGGGCGCGCTCCTCGCGGTGGGGCGCGGCGACTGGCCCTTCTTCCTCTTCATCGCCCTCTTCGCGACCGCCGTGCCCTTCGCCCTCTACGTCGCGGCGCTGGGCCGGCTCCGCGGCTCGGTGGTGATGCTGGTCGCCATGCTGGAGCCGGTGCTGGGCGCCGCGCTGGCCTGGGCGGCGCTGGGCGAGGCGCTCTCGGGGGCGCAGCTCGCCGGCGGCGCGCTGATCCTGGCCGGGATCGGCCTGGCGGTGGCCGGCGGCCGCAAGGGCTGACCGCCGCCCGCCCTCACTTCGTCTTGTAGACGAAGTTGGGCTGCACGGCCTGGATGCGCGGGGACTCGCGCTGGAGGGCCTGCAGGGCCTCCAGCCCCGGGTCCGGGGAGAGGGTCAGGAGGAACATGCCGTTGCCCAGCCCCTGGACGGCCGCGATCCCGTACCGCGCGAAGGCGTCGCGGACCGCCTGCTCGCCGGCGCCGCCGGCCACCGTGACCAGGTACTCCCCGGGCACGCGGGCCTGGGCGTCCGGGAGGGCCCGGGGCGCGGCGGCACGGGGGGCCGGCGGGGAGGGCTGGGCCTCCGGCGAGGCGCCGCCCGCGGGCCGGCGGCAGGCGCAGGAGAGGGCCGAGGCGGCGACGATCGCGGCCACGAGAAGTGCGCGCACGGACGGTCCTAGTGGACGGTGGCCGCGAGGCCCGTCGGCGGATTGATGAAGGCCAGGGAGCCCATGGCGTCCACCGCCATGCCGGTCGTGGTCTTCCCGGCCAGCGCCGCGGCCAGGCGACCGCCGCCCTTGATGGCCCCGACCGTGTCCGCGAAGGTGAAGCCGGGGTTGAAGGCCCGGACCATCGCGGCCAGGCCGGCCACCGCCGGCGTGGCCATCGAGGTCCCGTTCTCGGTGTTGTAGCTGGCCGCGTTGGGCCGGACGGTCCCGATGGAGAAGTCCACGACGCCGACGCCCTTCCCGTTCACGCTGGCGTCCGTCGCGAGCTGGAAGCCGATGGTGCAGGTCGTGGTGCCGGCGCAGGCGGAGATGTCGAGCGGCGTGGCCGCGACGAGGGTGGGGAAGTTGTTGACGCCCGTCTCGTTGACGACGACCGTGCCCGCGCCGAAGGGATCGCCAGCCGCGGTGCGCCAGGCCACGCGGAAGTAATCGCCGCTGGCCACGTCCAGCGTCGCGTAGAACCTGAGCACCGCCCCCGTGGCCCCGCTGAGGTCGAAGCTCTTCCACGCCCGGTCGTCGGTGCCGTCCGCGTAGCTCGCGGTGAGGAAGCCGGCGCCGGGATCGACGAGCGCGGACCCCCCGCCGCTCAGCGCGAAGTAGCCCCAGCCACCCGCCGCGGTGGTGGTGGACCCCGACCAGCCGGCGTCCAGGGTGTCCCCGATCGAGTCTCCCGGCCAGGTGCTGACGACGTTCGTTCCCGGCGCGCCCACGTCCACGCTGGAGGCTCCCCAGTTGGAGAAGGTGGCGAGCTGGTAGGCCTGGTCGAGCGCCGCGACGCAGACCAGGTTCGGCTGGGTGAAGTTGCAGGGGTAGGAGGGCGTCGCGTCGTTGTCGCTGCCCTCGTTCCCGGCCGCCACCACCACCACCACGTCGTGGCCCTGGGCGTACGTGATGGAGGCGCTGTAGGCCGGGTCGAGGCCCGGGCCGCCCAGGCTCATGTTGAGGACCTTGGCGCCGTGGTCCACCGCCCAGTTCACGCCCTGGACGATGGCCGCGGTGGTGCCCGAGCCGGACGCGTCCATGACCCGGACGGCCATGATGCTCGCCTTCCAGCAGACGCCGACGGTCCCGGCCGCGTTGTTGCCGACGGCCCCGATGGTCCCGGCGACGTGCGTCCCGTGGCCGTTCCGGTCCATCGGATCGCTGGAGGCCGCCCCGCTGACGAAGTTGTAGCCGTGGTTCGGGAAGGCGGCGCCCCCGTTCCACATGTTCCCCGCCAGGTCCACGTGGGTGTAGTTGACGCCCGAGTCGATCACCGCCACCACCACGCCGCTGCAGTCGGTGATCAGATCCCAGGCCTGCTCCAGGCCCATGTCGGCGCCGGCCGCGCCGGGGTTGTCGGTCGCGTAGGGAACCGGGGAGCCCGGCGGCTGGGTGGCGACGGCGGTCACCGTCTGGCCGGTGTTCTTCCACCCCCAGAGGTACGGGTAGCCGGGATCATCGGGGACCGCGGTGACGTGGTAGACGAAGTTGGGCTGCGCCCACTCCACGGCCGGGTCGCTCGCATAGGCGGTGATCGCCTGGGCCACGGTCTGCCCGGGGGCCACCCGCGCGCGCACCAGGCCCCGGCCGTCCAGCGTCGCCAGGAGGGCGTGGCCCGCGGCGGCCAGCGAGGCGGTGCGGCTCCTCGCGGCGGCGCCAGCCTTGTACTGGACCAGCACCTCCCCGGGGACGTACGCCCCGGCGATCTTCCCGGGCGCGGCGGGCAGCGCCGCGGCGGGAAACGCGAGGCCAGCCAGCAGGACGGCGTGGAGCGCGACCGCTTCGAGGCGCATGGGATCCCCCGGTGGAGGCTACGGGACGACGATGGTGAGCACCTGCGAGGGCGCGCTCCGGCTGCCGGTCGCGCCTCCCAGCGCGTCCAGCGCGGCGTACGCGGTCACGGTCGCCGTGTAGGTCCCGGTCCGCAGCGTCACTCCGGTGCTGGTGGGTGCCGCCGCCCCGGTGACGTAGGGGACGTCGATGGCCGCCATGCCGGCGATGGCGACGGTGTACCCGCCCCCGGCCTTGTTGACTCCGGCCTCGCGGTTCGCCGTCCAGCTGATGGTCACGAGGTGATCGGTGGGGGTCACCGGGGGCGGGGTGGATTTCGAGGAGCTGCCCCCGCCGCACGCCGAGAGGGCCAAGCCAAGGCCGGCCGCGATCGCCGTCTTCCAGGGCACTGTCGCCATTCTCGTCCTCCGTCCGGATCGGCTGGATGACAGTAGACGTTTCTTGCGCGGCCGATCAATGACGCCCCAGGTGAGGGGTCGGTGGCGCTACGCGGCCTTCTTCTGGCCGCAGTTCTCGCACTTGCACTCACCCTTCTTGCAGGTGCAGCCCTTGCCGCCCTTTCCGCACTGGCACTTCGCCTCGCCGGCGGCGACGGCCGGGGCGGCGGCGGCGGCCTCGGCCTTCTTGTCGGCGGCGGGCTTCTCGGCCGGCTTCGGGGCCTCCTTCGCGCCCTTCTTCTCGGCCTTGTTCGCCTTCCGGGCGCAGTCGCAGTCCTTGCCGCAGGCCAGGGCCGGAGCGGCGACGCCCAGCGCCAGCGCCACGGCGGCGCCCAGCGCCAGCTTCAGCAGGATCCTCTTCGTCATGTGGGTCATCCTCTCGGGGGCCCTGGCTCCGGGAAAGGCCAGGAAGGCCGGCAGCCTAAAGGGGCTGTTTTCGGGATGTCAAGTCGCCGCCCGCCCCGGCCGCACACCCCGAAACGCATTGAGGCGGCCGCCGGGCCATGCGTATGCTGCGCGCCGCCATGAGCCTCGATCCCGACGCCCTGCTGGCGCTCCTGCGCGACCCGAACGCCGAGAGCCAGACCATCGCCGACGCCTCCGGCGCGCCGCGCGAGGAGGTGGGCCGCGCCGCGCGCCTGGTCCACTCCATGGCCCGCGCCAAGGCCGAGGAGGTGGCGACCCTCCCGCCGGTGCTGCTGCTCGCCGCCCTGCGCGCGGCGCTGGCCGCGGGGCGCGCCGACGTGCTGGCCGCCGTCGCCGCCGGACCGCACCGGGAGGCGGCCAAGGAGGCGAAGCGCGGCCTCCACGTGCTCCGGACCCGCGGCGTCGCCGTTCCCGAGCTGCCCCGCGCCGCGCCGGCCCCGGCCGCGCCGGTGGCCGAGCCCGACCAGCCCTGCTACGCCTCCTCGCTCGACGGCCAGGGGGAGCGGGCCGTCTGGTACGCCCGCAACGTCCCCGGCAAGGGGGTCGAGGTGGCGCAGGCCATCCTCTCCGACGTGAAGGGGCTCGTCTCCCTGCAGGTCGGGATGCTGGGGCGCAAGGAGTACCGGACCTTCGTCCAGGACCTGGTGGGCCGCGGCGGGGCGCTGGGCGTGCTGGAGGTGGCGCGCGAGACGGCCCACGCCCTGGTGGCCGACGGGCGCC
>JAJZTO010000174.1 GCA_021848865.1 Myxococcales bacterium | reverse complement strand
CCTGGATCCCGTGTCCGTAGGGCGGGGGCTTGTCCCCCGCCGTCCGTACACCCGCGGTGCGGCCTGGATCCCGTGTCCGTAGGGCGGGGGCTTGTCCCCCGCCGTCCGTACACCCGCGGTGCGGCCTGGATCCCATGTCCGTAGGGCGGGGGCTTGTCCCCCGCCGTCCGTACACCCGCGGTGCGTCCTGGATCCCGTGTCCGTAGGGCGGGGGCTTGTCCCCCGCCGTCCGTACACCCGCGGTGCGGCCTGGATCCCGTGTCCGTAGGGCGGGGGCTTGTCCCCCGCCGTCCGTACACCCGCGGTGCGGCCTGGATCCCGTGTCCGTAGGGCGGGGGCTTGTCCCCCGCCGCCCGTACACCCGCGGTGCGGCCTGGATCCCGTGTCCGTAGGGCGGGGGCTTGTCCCCCGCCGCCCGTACACCCGCGGTGCGTCCTGGATCCCACGTCCGTAGGGCGGGGGCTTGTCCCCCGCCCAGCGCCCGGACCACGGCCTGGCGGCCGGGCGGGGACGAGCCCCGCCCCTACAGGACGGAAATCCTGGATCCCGTTTCCATCGCCCCAACCGATCGGTGCCCTAGCCGGGCAGGCTCAGCACCGCGTACCCCTCGAAGGCCGGCAGCACCGTGGAGATGGCGAAGCCGGCCGGGTTCATGGGGATGCGCTCGTCGGCGCCGGCCGACGACTTGAAGCGGCCGCGGCGGTGGTCGGCGGCGGAGAGCAGCCCCACGAAGAGCGTGCTCCCCTGGGCCGGGCCGGGCCCCAGCGTCGCCAGGTGGGCGTCGAGCCGCGTCCCGTCGCGGTACAGCACCACGTGGAGCGGGCTGCGGCCGCCGGTGGAGGCGGCGCGCCGCCCGCGCCCGAGCAGGAGCTGCAGCGCCCGCGCCAGCTCCTCCGCGTCCCGCGCCCCCGCCGGCCCGGCGCGCGGCGCCGGCGGGACGGGGATCTGCACCACCGTGCCCCGGTCCACCTTGAGCCCGGCCGGCTTCCCGGCCGGGAAGGGGAGGGGCACCGGCCGGCCGGCCTCGTCCACCGCGCCCGGCTCGCCCAGGCAGAGCACGCCGCCGCCGGTCTCGAGGCGCCGCCGGACCGCCTGCGCCTCGAGCGGCGACAGGGCCCGCGCCCCGGCCAGCACCAGCACCGCCGCGGAGGCCGCGTCGGCCGGGTGCATCACCACCGGCGCCTGGACCTGGAGGCCGGCGAGCGCGTCGCCGGCCCGCACCACCGCCGCCCGGTGGTCGCCGCCGGACCAGAGGTCCGACTCGGACGAGTAGAGGACGGCGCACTCGGCCACCGGGTCGGTGCGCGCCGCGCTGCGCCCGCGGGCCGCCGCGGCCTGGGCGAAGCGGCGCACCGCCACCACGCCGGCCGGGGGCGGCGCGTTCCCGGGCAGCGCCAGCCCGACGCCGGCCGCGGCCGCCACCGCCGCCAGCCGGTCGAGCCCGTCGCCGGCCGCCGGCTCGACGGCGCAGGGGCGCCGCCCGGCCACGGCCCGCAGCAGCCGGAACAGGCCCGCGCCCGAGGAGCCGGCGCCGTCGGCGAAGGGGAAGAGCGCGGCGTCCAGGTGGCGGGCGGCGTGGAACTGGGCCGGGCCCAGCGCCTGGAAGCGCGCCGCCACCTCGAAGGGCCGCGCGGCGTCGCGGGCGGCGTCGCGGGCGGCGCGGGCGTGGGCGGCCACCGCCCGGTCGAGCCACTCGGCGCGGGCCCGCCAGAACTCGCGGCCGAAGGGGATGCGCTCCAGGCCCAGCGCGCCCGGCGAGGAGGCCAGCGCCTCCCGCGCCAGCGCCAGGTAGTCGAGCGGCTGGAAGTGGTCGCCGTAGTCGCGGGCCAGCTCCTTCGCGAAGGCGCGCTGGCACTCGGCGCAGAAGCCGGCGCCGAGCGCGCCGAGCGCCAGGGGCGCGTCCGGCAGGTCGAGGCAGACGCCGGCGTGGCCGCCGTCGAGGGCCCGCCGCACCGCCGCCTCGACGCGGGCGCGGTGGGCCTCGGAGTTCAGGCAGGCGCGGGCCGGGCCGGGCGCGCCCGCGGGGCTGCCGTCGGCGCCGCGGCAGGCCTCGTCCGCGGCGCCGGCCAGGCCGGCCGGGATCTCGACCAGGGCGCCCGCCGCCAGCGCGGCCGGGAGCCGATCGCCGTCGCGCACCAGCAGCGGCTCGGCGGCGGCGGCCGCGGCGAGGCCGGCCGCCTCCTCGGGGAGCGCGCCGCGCGGGATGCGAAAGGGCTCGAAGGTGGCGCGTCCGGACATCGCTCGCTCTGGCCACGCGGACGGTACACCGCGAATCGGACGCCGGACAATCGCGCGCGCGACCGGGTGCGCCAAAGTGCGTAAGCCACCGCGTTGACTCGGTTTCCTTCCGGTGGTACGCGTACCGGACGAAGCCATCGGCAGGGGTCCGAAACGGGGGGCCGGCGCATCGCCGGCCACGGATCGAAGGCCCGGAGGAAGCGGTCCATGGGCGACATCTTCGCGGGCGTGGCCAAGGCGTTCCAGGAGGGCGGGCCGGGGATGTACCCCATCCTCGTGTCCCTGACCTTCGCGCTGGCCATCGGCATCGAGCGCATCTCGGTGCTCTACTTCAAGGCGGCCATCGACAAGGACACCTTCCTCCAGGGGCTCAAGAAGCACATCTACGCGGGCGACCTGGACAAGGCCATCAGCTACTGCGCCGGCCAGAAGCGCACCCCGCTGGTCAGCGTCATCAAGGCCGGGCTCATCAGCGTCCCCAAGGGGGACGAGGACGTCCAGGCCTCGATGGACGAGGCCACGCTGCGCGAGTCGCCGCAGCTCGAGAAGCGGACCGGCTACCTGGCGATGATCGGCAACGTCGCCACCCTGCTCGGCCTGCTCGGCACCATCCTCGGCCTCATCGGCGCCTTCGCGGCGGTGGCCAACGCCAACCCGGCCGACAAGGCGACGCTGCTCTCCCGCTCCATCTCCGAGGCCATGAACTGCACCGCCTTCGGGCTGGGCGTGGCCATCCCCTCGCTGATCGCCTACTCGGTGCTGCAGGGGCGCACCCAGTCGATGGTGGACGACATCAACGAGGCGGCGGTGGGCGTGCTGAACCTGGTGGTCGCCAACCGCGACAAGATGCGGATGCCGGCGGGCGCGGCCGAGGCCGAGTAGCGGGCCGGGGCGAGGCGGGGTCGGAGGAGCCATGGGCGGCGGCGCGATGCCGGAAGGCGGCGGCGGCAAGCGCAAGCGCCGTCCGCTCGACGCCATCATCAACGTGGTCCCGGCCATCGACCTGCTCTCCTGCTGCATCTCCTTCCTGCTCTTCACCGCCGTCTGGACCCAGATCTCGCGCCTGCAGGCGCAGCAGTTCGGCACCCCCACCGAGCAGACGGCGGAGCAGCAGAAGTCGCTGGTCGTCACCCTGGTGATCGGCGGCAACGGCTACACGCTCAGCACCACCGCCGGGGCCGCCGTCTCCATCCCGCCGCTGGGGCGCGGCGGCGACGGCCTGCCGGTCTACGACCTGAAGGCGCTGGGCGACCGGCTGAAGCAGCTCAAGGCCGACTACCCGGACCAGGCGGCGGTGACGGTGGCGGCCGACGACGCGGTGCTCTACCAGGACCTGGTGCGGACCATCGACGCCTGCGTCGGCGCCGGCCTCCCCACCGTGTCGGTCACCTCGGCGGGATAGCGATGCCCATCGTCCAGCCCGGCAAGCGCCCCGCCCCCCGCTTCGCGAAGAGCAAGGTCTTCGGCGGCAAGCTGCTGCGCGGCCGCCGCTCGGTGAACGCCGAGCTCAACGTGGTCCCCATGGTCGACATGATGACCATGCTGGTGATCTTCCTCCTGCAGCAGTTCAGCGCCACCGGCGAGGTGCTGTACATGCAGAAGGACATCAAGCTGCCCGAGGCGGCCCACGGCCAGACCATCGAGGTGGCGCCGGTGATCGCCATCAGCGCCGAGCAGGTGGTGGTGGGCGGCCAGAAGGTGGCCGACGTCCGCGACCTGGAATCGGACCAGGCGATGATGAACATCCAGGGGCTGGAGGAGCGGCTCCGGGACGACAAGAAGCGCTGGGACTTCATCCACCAGAACGACCCCGACCGGGAGAAGGCCTGGAAGGGGGACGTGAACATCCAGGCCGACGTGAAGGTCCCGTTCCGGATCCTGAAGCGGGTGATGTTCTCGGCGGCGCAGGCGGGCTACTTCAACATCAACTTCGCCGCCCTCGAGGTCTCGACCACCGCCGGCGCGCCGAAGCCCGAGAAGTAGCGGAAGCTTGCCAGACCACCCCGCTTTTCCGTAGTATCCGCGCTCCCCAGCTTCGGCCCGACCCGGGTCCGACCGGTAGACCCCAGCACCCCTCGGAGGGAAGCCTTCGGCCATGAACCTTCAAGCCATCGTCTCCTCGCTCGCCCTCGCCGCTCCCGCCCACGGCGGGGAGGCGAGCCTGGTCCTCCCGGACCTCCACTCGGTCCACTTCCTGGGGATCACCGGCTGGCAGCTGCTGCTCGCCGGCATCGTGGTCTCGGTGGCCGGCCTGGTCTTCGGCCTGGCCATCTCCGGCCAGCTCAAGCGCCTCCCGGTGCACCGGTCGATGCTGGAGATCAGCGAGCTGATCTACGAGACCTGCAAGACCTACCTGGTCACCCAGGCCAAGTTCATCGCCGTCCTCTGGGCCTTCATCGCCGTCATCATCGTCGCCTACTTCGGCTTCCTGACGAACGGCGGCCAGGGCATGGGGGCGAGCCGGGTCTTCATCATCCTGGTCTTCAGCCTGGTGGGCATCGTCGGCTCCTCGGGCGTGGCCTGGTTCGGCATCCGGGTGAACACCTACGCCAACTCCCGGTCGGCCTTCGCCTCGCTGGGCGGCAAGCCCTACCCCACCTACGCCATCCCGCTGAAGGCGGGCATGTCCATCGGCACGATGCTCATCAGCACCGAGCTGCTGATCATGCTCTTCATCCTCCTCTTCGTCCCGGGCGACCTGGCCGGCCCCTGCTTCATCGGCTTCGCCATCGGCGAGTCGCTGGGCGCCTCGGCGCTGCGCATCGCCGGCGGCATCTTCACCAAGATCGCCGACATCGGCTCCGACCTGATGAAGATCGTCTTCAAGATCAAGGAGGACGACGCCCGCAACCCCGGCGTGATCGCCGACTGCACCGGCGACAACGCCGGCGACTCGGTGGGCCCGTCGGCCGACGGCTTCGAGACCTACGGCGTCACCGGCGTGGCGCTGATCTCCTTCATCCTGCTGGCGGTGCCGGACGCCCGGACCCAGGTCGAGCTGCTGGTCTGGATCTTCGCGATGCGCATCGTGATGGTCATCGCCTCGGTCGGCTCCTACTTCCTGAACGGCCTCGTCGCCAAGGCCCGCTACGAGCAGGCCGACAAGATGGACTTCGAGCAGCCGCTCACCCAGCTGGTGTGGCTCACCTCGCTCGTCTCGGTGGCCCTCACCTTCCTGGTCAGCTGGCTGCTCATCCCCGAGCTCGGCGCCGGCACCCTGTGGTGGAAGCTCTCGCTCATCATCACCTGCGGCACGCTGGCGGGCGCCATCATCCCGGAGATCGTCAAGGTCTTCACCTCCACGAACTCCGGCCACGTCCGGGAGATCGTCACCGCCTCCAAGGAGGGCGGCGCCTCCCTGAACGTGCTGGCGGGCCTCACCGCCGGCAACTTCTCGGCCTTCTGGATGGGCCTGGTCATCGCCGGCCTGATGGGCGGCGCCTACTACGTCTCCGGCCTCGGCGACGGGGCCACCGCCCTCACCGCCTACATGATGGCGCCGGCGGTCTTCTCCTTCGGCCTGGTGGCCTTCGGCTTCCTGGGCATGGGCCCGGTCACCATCGCCGTGGACAGCTACGGCCCGGTCACCGACAACGCCCAGTCGGTCTACGAGCTCTCGCTCATCGAGAACATCCCCAACATCAAGGCCGAGGTGAAGAAGGACTTCGGCTTCGACCTGAACTTCGACAAGGCCAAGCACTTCCTCGAGGAGAACGACGGGGCCGGCAACACCTTCAAGGCCACCGCCAAGCCGGTGCTCATCGGCACCGCCGTGGTCGGCGCCACCACCATGATCTTCTCGATCATCGTGGTGCTGACCGTGGGGCTCACCGCCCACCTCGAGAAGCTCTCGATCCTGAACCCGATGTTCCTCCTCGGGCTGATCCTGGGCGGCGCGGTGATCTACTGGTTCACCGGCGCCTCCACCCAGGCCGTGTCCACCGGCGCCTACCGCGCCGTCGAGTTCA
>JAJZTO010000173.1 GCA_021848865.1 Myxococcales bacterium | reverse complement strand
CCGATCTCTGCTGGTGGAGAACGTCGGCAAGGGCGACGTCGCCATCTTCAACGAGCCCCACTTCCCCGCCGGCGAGATCCGCGGCTTCGGCTTCCACGAGGCGCCGCGCGGCACCCTCTCCCACTGGACGGTGATCCGGGACGGGAAGATCCAGAACTACCAGGCGGTGGTGCCCTCCACCTGGAACGCCGGCCCGCGCGACGAGCACGACAAGGTCGGGCCCTACGAGGCGTCCCTCATCGGGAACCCCATCGCCGACCCGGCGCGGCCCCTCGAGGCCCTGCGGACCATCCACTCCTTCGACCCCTGCCTGGCCTGCGCCATCCACACCGTGGACGGCGAGGGCCAGGAGATCGCCCGGGTCAAGGTGCTCTGAGGGAGGCGGGGACCCCGGCCCCGGGCCCTCCCGCGCGGGGAGGACCCGGGGACTCCGCGCCGGCGCCGCCCCGGGCGCCCGCCGTGCTAGAAGCAGGGTGGGGATGACGGAGGGGCGCCCATCCGCCGTGGTGTACGTGCCGCCGCCGGAGGGCGAGGGCCCGCGCGCCGAGCGCCCGGCCCTGGTGATCACCGGCGCCTCCGGCTTCCTGGGCCGGCACCTGGTCGCGGCCCTGCGCGACCGCTACACCATCTACGCCGTCGCCCGCCGCTCCCAGGCCGCCGCCGGCGTCGAGCGCCACCCCCACCTCACCTGGTTCCAGGCCGACATCGGCGAGCGCGAGCACGTGGCCGACGTCTTCCGGTGGCTGCGGCGCGCGCCCGGCCGGAAGACGGTGATCCACCTCGCCGCGCACTACGACTTCACCGGGGAGAAGCACCCGGAGTACGAGCGCACCAACGTCTCCGGGCTGCGCAACGTCCTGGAGGAGTGCCGGGCGCTCCGGCCCGAGCGCTTCCTCTTCGCCTCCTCGGTGGCCGCCTGCGACTTCCCGCCTCGCGGCGGCGCCCTCACCGAGGCGAGCCCCCCCGACGGCGACCACGTCTACGCCGCCACCAAGCGGTACGGGGAGCGGGTCCTGGCCCGGTACGCCGACGACTTCCCCTCGGCCGTCGTCCGGCTGGCGGCGATGTTCTCCGACTGGTGCGAGTACCCGCCCCTCTACGTCTTCCTCGGCACCTGGCTCTCCGACGCCTGGAACCGGCGCATCCTCGGAGGGCGGGGCGAGTCGGCCATCCCCTACCTCCACGTCCGCTGCGCCGTGGCCTTCTTCGAGCGGCTGCTGGAGATGCAGGCCGAGCTCCGGCCGGGGGAGATCCTGGTCGCCTCGACCGACGGCAGCGTCTCCCACCGGGAGGCCTTCGAGGCCGCCACCCTGGCGGCGACCGGTGCGCGCGGGCAGCCCATGCTCATGCCCCGGCCGCTGGCGCGCGCCGGGCTCGTCACCATGGACCTGGCCGGGCGGCTGCTGGGCCGGCGGCCCTTCGAGCGGCCGTGGATGGGGCGCTACATCGACCTGCGGCTCGCCGTGGACGGGCGGCGCACCCGGGAGCGCACCGGCTGGAGCCCCCACCCGCGCCTCGACCTCCTGCGCCGCATCCCCTTCCTGGTGGAGAACATGCAGTCCGACCCGGCCGAGTGGCACCGCCGCAACCTCCGGGCCATGAAGGTCGGCGAGGTCACCCCCAACCTGCGGCTCTACCACCTGGTGGAGAAGCACGAGGCGGAGATGATCGAGGCGGCCATCGCCCGGCTCGAGGGGCCGGCCGGCGCCGACGCCTTCCCCAACTACCGGAGGCTGGCGCCGGACGACGTGCTCTGGGCCAAGCGCCAGCTCTACCTCCAGCTGAAGAACACCATCCGCACCCGGGACGTCGGCGTCTTCCGCGCCTACTGCCGGCAGCTGGCCGAGCGGCGCCGGGCCCAGGGCTTCCCCGCCGAGGAGGTCATCGGCATCGTCGGCTCGGACCGCGACGCCTGCCTGGCGGTGCTGCGCGCCGCACCCGGCGCCGAGACCGAGTCCAGCCTGCGCGAGCACGTCTCCATGAGCTTCCTGGTGGGCATCGACGAGATCGCCGAGGTCTACGAGCAGGCCGCGGGGCGCGCGCCGCCGCCGGCCTGAGGACCCGTGAAGCGTTCGACCGGCGCCCCGTCGCCGGCTCGGGCGGCCGGCTCAGGCGCGCGGCCGCAGCGCCAGCGCGGCGAGCAGCATCGCGGCGTCGCCCGCCGCCGAGACGCCGACCGCCCAGGGCGCGCCGCCGCCGAGCAGCGTGGCGCACAGGAAGAGGGTGCCGGCCGCCTTGGCGAGGAGCAGCAGCCGCACCGTCCCCGCCGCCCGCCACTCCAGCGCGTAGGCCGCCCCCAGCACCAGGTGGAAGACGCCGCCCTGGCGGGTGAAGAAGCCGGCCGCGGCGGGGTCGAAGCCGCCCAGGGCCGCCGACCAGCGCGGGGCGAGCGCCAGCGCCGCTCCGACGGCGACGCTGTGGAGGGCCACCAGCGCCACGAAGGGGCCGAGCAGGCGGCGGCGCGGCGCGCCGGGCGGGGCCATGGTCCCGGGGACCATACCACGGGTGCGGGACGGGGCGCGGCGGCGGCGCGTCGCGCGGCGCACGCTTCCCGTGTCCCGGCCGCGCCGGGCGCGGTATGCTCCCGCACCATTCCGGGGGGAGCGGAGCGACGATGAGCCGAGCCGTCAGCGCCGAGGAAGCCGTAGCGGTCATCAAGTCCGGCGACAGGGTCTTCGTCCACAGCGTGGCCGCCGCCCCGCGGCTCCTGCTCGAGGCCATGACCGCGCGCGCCCCGGATCTGCGGGTGGTGGAGGTGGTCTCCCTGCACACCGAGGGGCAGGCGCCCTACGCCGCGCCGGAGATGGCCCGGAGCTTCCGGGTGAACGCCCTGTTCGTCGGGCCCAACGTCCGCGACGCCGTGCAGCAGGGGCGCGGCGACTACCTCCCGGTCTTCCTCTCCGAGGTGCCCCAGCTCTTCCGCGGCGGCGCCCTGCCGCTCGACGTGGCGCTGGTGCAGGTCTCGCCGCCCGACCGGCACGGCTTCTGCTCGCTGGGCGTCTCGGTGGACGTGACCCGCGCCGCGGTGCAGACCGCCCGGACCGTCATCGCCCAGGTGAACCGGCACATGCCGCGCAGCCACGGCGACGGGCAGATCCACGTGGAGTCGATCGACTTCCTGGTGGAGGGGCACGAGCCCATCCACGAGCACCCGGGCTACCCGCCCACCGAGGAGGAGTACGCCATCGGGCGGCACTGCGCCGAGCTGGTGGACGACGGGGCAACCCTGCAGATCGGCATCGGCGCGCTGGCCGACGCGACCCTGGCGGCGCTCGGGGACCACCAGCGGCTGGGCGTCCACACCGAGATGCTCTCCGACGGGGTCGTCGACCTGGTCGAGAAGGGCGTGATCACCGGCGAGGCCAAGCGGGTCCACCCCGGGAAGATCGTGGCCGGCTTCGCCTTCGGCACCCGCAAGCTCTACGACTTCATCGACGACAACCCGCAGGTGGCGATGCTCGACATCGCCTACGTGAACGACACCGCCGTCATCCGCCGCAACCCCAAGGTCACCGCCGTCAACAGCGCCATCGAGGTGGACCTCACCGGCCAGGTGTGCGCCGACACCATCGGCGACCTCCAGTACTCCGGGGTCGGCGGCCAGATGGACTTCATCCGCGGGGCGGCGCTCTCCGACGGCGGCAAGCCCATCGTCGCCCTGCCCTCGGTGACCCACGCCGGCGACTCGCGCATCGTCTCGCACCTGAAGCCGGGCGCGGGGGTGGTGACCACCCGGGCCCACGTCCACTTCGTGGTGACCGAGTACGGCATCGCCGACCTGTGGGGGAAGAACCTGCGCCAGCGCGCGGCGGCCCTGATCGGCGTCGCCCACCCGGGACACCGGGAGGCGCTCGCCGCCGAGGCCCGGCGCCGCTTCGGGAGCTGGTGAGGACGGCGCGGGGGCGTCCCCGGCCCGGCGCCGGGGACCGCCGCCGCCGGGAAGCCGTCGCCCGGCGCCGCGCTAGGCGTGGCTCTCGGCCAGGCCCAGCGCCGGCAGCCGGATGCGCAGCGGCTCCAGCTCCGACTCGGCGCTGACCCGCACCACCCGGTGGCTGCCCGGGGTGGCGAGCACCTTGCGCACCAGCGCCTGGTTCATGGCGTGGCCGCTCTTGCGGGCGGTGAGCGCGCCGATGATCGGCATGCCGACCAGGGTCAGGTCGCCGATGGCGTCCAGCACCTTGTGGCGGGCGAACTCGTCGGGGAAGCGAAGCCCCTCGGGGTTCAGGATCGAGAACTCGTCGATGACGATGGCGTTGTCGAGGCTGCCGCCCTGGGCCAGGCCCTTCGACTTCATGTACTCGATGTCCCGCAGGAAGCAGAAGGTCCGGGCCGGTGCCAGCTCGCGCGCGAAGCGGCGGGCCGAGAAGCCGAACTCGAAGGTCTGGTCGGTGACCAGCGGGTGCTTGAAGTCCACCGTGAACTTCACCGACATCTCGCCGGCCGGGTCGAGCCGGGCCAGCTTGTCGCCGTCGCGGATCTCGACCGGCTGGTCGACGACCAGGAAGCGCTTCCCGGCCCGCTGGCTCTCGACCCCCGCCTCCTGCACCAGGTAGACGAAGGGAGCGGCCGAGCCGTCGAGGATGGGGATCTCGGGACCGTCCACCTCGACGCGGCAGTTGTCGATCCCCAGGCCGGTGAGGGCCGCCAGCACGTGCTCGACCGTGGCCACCCGGGCCGCGCCGACGCCGAGCGAGGTGGAGAGCAGGGTGTCCACGACCAGGTCGGCCCGCGCCGGGATCTCGACGCCCAGGTCCATGCGGACGAAGGTGATGCCGCCGTCCGGCGCCGCCGGGGCGAGCGTCAGCGACGCGGGCTTGCCCGAGTGCAGGCCGACGCCCGTGAGGCTCACGCGCTTCCCGACGGTCCGCTGGTTCCAGTTCGCCATGTGCCTGTCCGCTCCCCTGCCGTTCCCCCGCGTCGCCACGGAAAAAGCCGGCGAAATCTAGAGCAATGGCCGTGCCGCGGCCAGCGAAACCTGCACCCACCGCGCGCGGGTGGGATCCCCCCGTGCAACACCCTGGAACGACGGAAGTTTCCGTAGAATTACTCTGGGTCGGGAGAAAGGCCGGCGGCCTGCCTGCCAGGCCGAAGTGACAGGAGACCCGACGCACCACGACACGGATGTCAGGCTTTCCGCCCCGCCGGCCCGGGCCGGCCACCCCAAAACAGGCGACCGCCGAGCCCGCACCACATATCATCGGCCCGGTGATCCCGCTCAAGGACGACCTCCCCACCACCCGGCCGGCGGTGGTGACCGTGGCGCTCATCGCGGTCAACGTGGCCGTCTTCCTCTGGCAGGAGCTGGGGGTGGGGCTCGAGGCCTCGGTCCGGATCGGCGGCCTCGTCCCGGCCCAGCTGCTCGGGTACGACTTCGGCCCCCCCGCCCTGCTGCCGCCGGCGGCCACCGTCCTCACCAGCATGTTCCTCCACGGGAGCTTCCTCCACATCGGGGGGAACATGCTCTTCCTCTGGATCTTCGGGAACAACGTCGAGGAGGCCTTCGGCCACCTCCGCTTCCTGGCCTTCTACCTCGTGGCCGGCGTGGCCGCGGCGCTGGCCCAGACCGGCGCGTCGGCGCTGACCGGCGGCAACGAGCTGATCGTGCCCATGGTGGGCGCGAGCGGCGCCATCTCCGGCGTGCTGGCGGCCTACTGGCTCATGTTCCCGCGGGCCCGGGTGCTGACCGTCATCTTCATCGTCATCTTCGTGAAGCTGCTGTACCTGCCGGCCTGGTTCTTCCTGGGCGCGTGGTTCGTGCTCCAGCTGCTGGGGGCGCTGCTGGGCGGCGGCGCCGGCGGCGTGGCCTTCATGGCCCACGTCGGCGGCTTCGTGGCCGGCCTGCTCCTCGCCTTCCTCTGGCGCCCGCGGCGGCGCAGCTGGGCCAGCTGGTAGCGAGGTCTACGGCCCGCGGCGACGGGGGCCCGACGGACGGCGCGCCGGGGCGCTAGAACAGCCCCGGCTGGCGCCCCGCCGGCCGCTCCCGCCCCAGGTGCTCGAAGGCCGCGGGCAGCGCCACCCGCCCGCGCGGCGTGCGCGCCAGCAGCCCCTCGCGCACCAGGAAGGGCTCGTAGACGTCCTCGAGGGTGTCCGGCTCCTCGCCCACCGAGGCGGCGACCGCCTCGATGCCCACCGGCCCGCCGCCGAAGGCGTCGATGACGGTGGAGAGGATGCGCCGGTCCATGGCGTCGAGCCCCCGGCCGTCCACCTC
>JAJZTO010000172.1 GCA_021848865.1 Myxococcales bacterium | reverse complement strand
CGAGCCGCCGGAGCGACTCCTCCTTCCCCAGGATCAGCACCACGTCGTAGATGCCCGGGGAGGCGGTCCCGCCGGTGAGCGCCACCCGCACCGGCTGGGCCACCTTGCCGACGCCCAGCGCCCGCGACTCGGCCACGCCCTGGAAGAGCTTCTCCAGCCCCTCGGGGCCGGGCGCGTCCATGGCGGCCAGGCCGTCGCGGACGGCCTGGAGCTGCGGGCGGGTCTCGGGGGTGAGGAACTTCGCCCGGGCCTTGGGATCCAGCTCGACGGGCGCGTAGAAGTAGCGGAACTGCTGCGCGATCTCCCCGAAGGTCCGGGCCCGCTCCCGGGCCACCCGCGCCAGGTGGCGCAGCTTGGCGTCGTCGGCGGCGTCGAGCCCGGCGGCCCGGAGGTGGGGCAGGGCCCGGCGGGCCAGCTCGTCGTCGGGCAGCGCCCGCATCCACTCGTGGTTCACCCAGAGCATCTTGTCGGGGTTGAAGACGCCGGCGGTGGCCCCGACGTCGGCGAAGTCGAAGTGCTTGACCAGCTCCTCGAGCGAGAAGATCTCCTGGTCGCCGTGGGACCAGCCGAGGCGCGCCAGGTAGTTCACCACCGCGCCGGGCAGGTAGCCCATGTCCCGGTAGGCGGTGACGCTGGTGGCGCCGTGCCGCTTGGAGAGGCGGGTCTTGTCCGCCCCGAGGATCATGGGCAGGTGGGCGAAGGTGGGCGGCTCCACGCCCAGCCCCTGGTACATCAGGATCTGCCGGGCGGTGTTGTTCACGTGGTCGTCGCCGCGGGCCACCAGGGTGATGCCCATGGTCACGTCGTCCACCAGGGCGCCGAAGTTGTAGAGGGGCACGCCGTCGCCGCGGAGGATGACCTCGTCCTGCAGCGTGTCGTGGGGCGTGGTGATGGAGCCCTTCACCAGGTCCTGGAAGGTGGTGGCGCCGGCCTCCGGCATGCGGAAGCGGATCACGTGCGGCTTGGAGGGGTCGTAGGGCTTGTCGCGGCAGGTGCCGGGGTAGCGGAACTGGCGCTTCTCGGCCTCGGCCTTGCGGCGCAGCGCGTCCAGCTCGTCGCGGGTGCAGGTGCAGGCGTAGGCCTTGCCGGCCTTCCGGAGCTTCTCGGCCTGCTCCCGGTAGAGGTCGAGGCGCTGCATCTGGAAGTAGGGGCCGTGGGGGCCGCCGACCACCGGCCCCTCGTCCCAGTCGAGCCCCAGCCAGCGGAGCCCGTCGAGGATGGCGTCCTCGGCCGCCTGGGTGGACCGCTCCTGGTCGGTGTCCTCGATGCGCAGGATGAAGCGGCCGCCGGTGCGGCGGGCCCAGAGCCAGTTGAAGAGGGCGGTGCGGGCCCCGCCGATGTGCAGGTAGCCTGTGGGAGAAGGTGCGAAGCGGAGGCGGGGGGTGGCCATGGCGGGCGGAAGCTAGCACAAAGGGCTCCGGAATGGCCCTCGCCGGCTGGCCGGCGCCCGGCTAGGATCCGCTCGTGACCCGCGCCCTGCTCGCCGCCGCGGCCCTGCTGACCGCGCTCCCCGCGGCCGCGGCCACGGCACGGGTGGCCAGCGTCGAGGAGCTGGCCCGGGCCTCCGACCTGGTGGTCCGCGGCGAGGTGCTCCGCCAGCGGAGCCGGCTGGGCGCCGACGGGAGCCGGATCTACACCTTCGTCGAGATCCGGGTGGCGCAGAGCTGGCGCGGGCAGGCGCCCGCCGTGGTGACCGTGCGGGTCCCGGGCGGCGTCGTCGGCGACCGCGGGCAGCGGGTGGACGGGGCCGCGGCCTTCGCCGACGGCGACGAGGTGGTGGTCTTCCTCGCCCCGGCGGGCCGGGTGCACCAGGTCACCGGGATGGCCCAGGGGAAGTTCGCGGTCCGGGCCGGCGAGGCCCGGCCCGACCTCTCCGGGCTCCGGCTGCTCTCGCGCCGGCTGCCGCCGGGCGAGCGGGCCTCGGGGCCGATGCCGGTCGAGGAGCTGGAGCGGCGCGTGCGGGAGGTCCGGTGAGGGTCGGCGCGCGGGCGGCCGCCGCCTGCCTCCTCGCCGCCGCGGCGGCGCCGGCGGCGGCCTGGGTCCGCTCCAACAGCTGCCCCGGCGACGCGAGCGCCGGCTACGCCCTGTGGTGGGCCGGCGCCCCGCCGGTGCTCTCCTTCCGGCTCTCCACCGTCCAAAAGCCGGTGGGCTGTGCGCCGGCCGGGTGCACCACCGCCTCCTGCGGCGGCGACTTCGCAACGCTGGAGGCGCTGGTGAAGGTCTCGGTGGACGCCTGGGCGCAGGCCCGGACCGCACCCACCGATCCCACGCCCTGCACCGGCCTGACGACGGCCTACCAGGGCGCCCAGGCCGACAAGGTCGCCGGGATCCAGGTGGGCGTCGAGGACGGGCAGGACCTGATCGTCTTTCGCTACCGCAGCTGCGCCGAGCCGGGGGTGGTGCCGGCGGGAGCGGCCTGCCTCACGCTGGGCGGCTGCGGCAACCTCTACAACTGCTGGGAGGACGCGGCGAGCACCGGCACCCTGGCGCTCACCGTGGTGACCTTCCTGACCGGGTCCGGCCAGATCCTCGACGCCGACACCGAGCTCTGGGACTGGAACGGCAGCACCTCCCGGCCGACCGGCCACTACTTCACCTGCGCCGGGCCCGGCGCCCCGGCCTGCAGCGGGGCCGGCTACGGCCAGGAGGGCTGCATCGAGTGGGACGTGGGCTCGGTGGTGACGCACGAGACCGGCCACATGATCGGGCTCGACCACCAGACCGCCGTCCCCTCGGTGATGGCCCCGACCCTCTCCGCCGGCTCCACCGCGCAGCGGGACCTCAAGGCCGACGACGTGGGCGCGGTCTGCACCATCTACCCGCCCGGGCAGCCGGCCCTGCAGCAGAAGCTGCCCGGCTCCTGCGGCTCCTCCTCCCGGGCCGCCACCGGCTGCGGCTGCGCGGGCGGCAGCGCCGGCCTCCCCGGCCTGCTGGTCCTGCCGTTCCTTCCGCGCCGCCGTCGCGAGCGGGGAATCGCCTTCGCCGATCGGCTGCGGTAAGAGATCGGCATGGCGCGCCGGAAGCGGGTGCTGATCGTGGACGACTCGATGGCGGTGGTCGACGCCCTGACCGGCGCCTTCGAGGAGGCCGGCTACGACGTCGGTTACGCGGTGGACGGCGAGGAGGTCTTCCGCAAGATGGCGGCGCTGGAGCCCGACGCCGTCCTGCTCGACGTCTACATGCCCAAGATCAACGGCGCCGACGTCTGCCGCCTGGTGAAGGCCCACCCGCACTGGAAGAGGACCTGGCTGGCCATCATCAGCGCCCGGATCTCCGAGGGCGAGGTGGAGATGTACCGGCGCATCGGGGCCGACGAGATCCTGAGGAAGCCCATCGACCCGGCGGTGGCGGTCGCGGCGGTGGTGAAGGGGATCGGCGCGGCGGCGCCCTGACGGCCGGGAGCGCTTGCGTCGACCCGGCTCGTAGGGCCGGGGCTCGTCCCCGGCCGGCCGCCAGGCCGTGGTCCGGGCGCCGGGCGGGGGCGGGAGGCAAGCCCCGCCTTACGGACAGCTGGTGGTCGTCACCTTGAACGGGACGGGGTTGGAGGCCGACTTGCCCGGGTTCTCCACCGTCAGGGTGTAGACCTGCGGCAGCACCTCGGTGGTGTCGAGCGCCACCTGGATGGTGGAGGCGTCGGCCACCACCACCGAGCCGGGGGCCAGCACGGTCGACACGTCGACCTTCCCGGTGATCGCCGAGGTCACGTACACCGTGGTCACGCCGGCCCCGAAGTTGCTGCCGGCGATGGTGGCCGCGACGCCGGCCGGCTGCTGCAGGGCGCAGGCGTCGGCGGCGGCCGGCCAGTCCGAGCAGGCCCCGGCCGCGGCGCAGGCGCCGCCGGTCGCCGCGCTGGCCACGGTGACCGAGGTGATGGCCGGGGTGCCGGGTGTCACCGAGAAGGCGATGGGGTTCGACGGCGGGGCCGCCTTCGAACCCACGTAGTTCACCGCCCGGAGGAGGTGCACCCCGGTGGCCACCCCGGCGAGCGGGAGCGAGGCGCTGGCCCCGGAGGCCGGCGGCGTGCCGGTGAGGGACGGGGTGACCGTCTTCTCCAGGGCCCCGCCCTGCGTCGTCAGCTCGAGCTGCATCCCGGAGAGGAAGTTCGCGCCGGCGAGGGTGATGGCCACGGTCTCGCCCTGGCCGGCGCCGGCCGGGGACACCGACACCAGCGAGGCCTGGTTGGAGGCCACGGTGAAGGGGAGGGCGGCGGTGGTGGCGCCCCCGCAGCTGGCCCGCACGTTCCAGGTGCCGGCGGTGTCGGTGGCGGCGGTCAGGTCCACCGTCCCCTGCAGCAGCTGCGGCGAGCTGAAGGACGAGCTGTCGGCCGGCCGGAAGGTGCCCCCCGGCGGCTGCACCTCCAGGGCGCAGGCGGAGGAGAAGCCGGAGCCGCTGAGCGCGAGCCGTACCCCGGTCAGGCCCAGGACCGGGGTGGCCGGCGTCACGGTGACGTTGGAGGCCACCGGCGCAGAGGCCGCCACCTTGAAGTCCAGGGCGCCGGAGGTGCTGATGCCCGGGTTCACCACGTGGACCTGGTAGGAGCCGGCCGCGTAGGAGGCCAGCGAGAGGTTGGCCCGCACCGACGTGGAGTAGACGTAGGTGGTGGGCAGCGGGTTCCAGGTGGTGGCGGTGCCGGCCGTCCCCGGGCCGATCTCCACCGTGCTGGCCGGCTCGAACGCCGTCCCGGTGACCAGCAGGTTGATCTCGGCGCCCTGGGGGGCGGTGTTCGGCGAGAGGCTGGTGACGGTCGGCGGGCCGGGGCTGACGGCCTGGAACGGCGCAGCGGCCGAGCGGACGTGGTTCTCGTTCTGGACCATCACCTGCACGATGGTGGAGGGAGGCGCGGCGCGGAGGTCGAGGTCGCAGGTGAGCGAGGTCGGCACGGTCCTCGCCGACGGCACGATCACCGTCTCGGTCGTCCCCACCTGCTGCACGCAGACGGCGCTGGGGGTGAAGCTGCTCCCGGTCACCACCACCCCGGCGACCACCGTCCCGGCGGTCCCCTGCGCCGCGCAGGGGGAGCTGCCCGGCGCGCAGACGCTGGAGATGATCGGCGTCGGCGTCCCGACGGCCAGGCCCCAGACGTTGGAGACGGTGCGGTCGGCGTTCACCACCTGGAGCTGCAGGGTGCCGGTGCCGACCGCCGAGAGGTCCACCGGCGCCTGCAGGCCGGTCGAGGTCAGGCTGCCCGGCGCCGGGGCGATCTCGGCCTGCGGCACCACCCCGGAGACCCGCAGGCGGGTGGCGGCGCCGGTGGTGAAGCCGGTCCCGGTCACCGTGAGCGTGGCGGTCCCGGAGACCGGCACCGGCGAGGCCGCCGTGATGACCGGCACCGCGGCGGCCGCCACGCAGGCGGCGCTGCCGCAGACCTGGCCCGGCCCGCAGGCGTTTCCGCAGGCGCCGCAGTTGGCGTTGCTGGTGCGGACGTCCACGCAGCTGTCCCCGCCGCAGGTCTCGCAGTCCGGCTTCACCTTGGTGGTCTTGCCGCAGGCCGGTCCGCCCAGCACCAGCAGGCCGGCGAGGAGCACGAGGCCGGCGCCGCCGGCGCCGCGCCGCGGACGCGGCCGCCGCCGGCGCGCCAGCGGGAGGCCGAGCGCGAAGAGGACCAGCGCCATCGGGCCCGAGTCGCCGGCGCTGCCGCAGCCGCACCCCGACCTGGTGGTCGAGGTCCCCGCCGGCGGCGGGCCGTAGCCGTGGAGGTTGGCGGTGTCGTAGCACTGGCCGGCGCGGCAGGTGCCCACCGGGCAGCTGACGGCGCCGGTCCCGGTGCAGGGGTCGTCGGTGCAGCGGCCGCCGACGCAGAGCTGGTTCTGGCCGCAGAAGCCGGGCGGGCAGGGGTCGGCGACGCAGGCGCCCGCCACGCAGGCCTGGCCGGGGCAGGTCACGGTGGCGCAGGGGTCCGGCGCGCAGAAGCCGTCGGCGCCGCAGGCCTGGCCCTGGGGGCAGACCACGGTGGCGCAGGGACGGACGCAGTCGGCGACCGGCGGGCTCTCCCCGTAGTTCCCGCGGCAGAAGGTGCCGGCGGGGCAGGTGAAGCCGGCGCAGGGATCCACCTGGCAGGTCCCGTTGCGGCAGGCCTTGCCGGCGTCGGCGCCGGTGCAGCCGGTGGCGGTGCAGCCGCCGGCGACGCAGGCGCCGCCCGAGCAGTAGGCCCCCTCGCCGCAGCTCTTGCCGGCGCAGGGGTCCACGCAGGTGGTCCCGGCCGTGCCCGGCGCCGGGCAGCTGCCGTCGGC
>JAJZTO010000171.1 GCA_021848865.1 Myxococcales bacterium | reverse complement strand
GTCCTCGAGGTCCACGGCGAGCGGATGCTCAAGCGCGCCTTCCAGCCCGGCGCCCGGGTGGCGCTCCACCAGAAGGACCTGGGGAACGCGCTGGCCGGCGCGCGCGCCATGGGGCTCCCGCTCCCGGCCACGGCGCTGGCCCAGGAGCTGTTCAACGCCTGCGCCGCCATGGGCGGGGCGGGCTGGGACCACTCCGCGATGGTGAGGGCCCTGGAGCGGCTGGCGAACCACGAGGTGGGGAGCCCGGCCTAGCCTCCGCCGCCTCCGCCGTCAGTTGCCGTACAGGATCCTCGGCAGCCACAGGCCGATGCCGGGGAACAGGTAGAGCAGCGCCAGCGCCAGCACCTGGATGGCCATGAAGGGCATCATCCCGGCGAAGATCTGGTTCAGGGTGACGTGCGGCGGCGCCACCCCCTTCAGGTAGAAGGCGGCCATCGCCACCGGCGGCGAGAGGAAGGCGGTCTGGAGGTTCAGGGCCACCAGCAGGCCGAAGAAGAGCGGGTCCACGTGGAAGTGGCCCAGCAGCGGCAGGAAGATGGGCATGAAGATGACGATGATCTCGGTCCACTCGAGCGGCCAGCCCAGGATGAAGATGATGAACTGGGCCAGCAGCATGAACTGGACCGGCGTCATGTTCAGCGAGAGCACCCAGTGCTCGATCACCTCCTGGCCTCCCAGCAGCGCGAAGGCGGCCGAGAAGATCGAGGAGCCGACGAAGAGCCACGCCACCATGGCGGTGGTCTTGGCGGTGAGGAAGGCCGACTCCCGGATCACGCCGAGCTTCAGCTTCCCGTAGGCCGCCGCCAGGATCAGGCCGCCCGCCGCCCCCATGGCCGCGGCCTCGGTCGGGGTGGCCCAGCCGAAGATGATCGTGCCCAGCACCGAGAGGATCAGCGCCGAGAGCGGGAAGAACGACGTGAGGAGCAGCTTGAAGACCTGGAACCGCTCCACCGAGAAGATGGAGTAGTTGAGGACCAGGCCGGCGCCGCCGGCGGCCAGCAGGAGCCAGAACCAGGTGGGTGCCGGGACCCGCCGGTCCGGCGGAGGCGCCGGCGGGCTGGCTCCGGCCGCCGCCGCGGCGGGCGCCGCGGCCGGCTCGCCGGAAGGGGCGGCCGCCGCCGCCTGCGCCGCGGCCTCCTCGCCGCCGCCGGAGGGCGGCTCCTGGACGCCGTCGGTCGGCGGCTCCTGGACGCCGTCGGTCGGCGGCTCCTGGACGCCGTCGGCCGCCGGCTCCTGGACACCCGCCTCCTGCACCCCCTCGTCGGTCGCCTCGGAGGCGGCCTCCTCCTCGCCGATTTCCTGGAGGCCGCCGGTGTCCATCACCTCCACGGTGGTGGCGGTCTGGTGGACGGCGACCAGGGGCGCCGCCACCAGGAGCACCGGGACGAGCGCGATCGCCAGCTGCCCCACGATCTTGCCCCTCGACACGCCGGCGCCCCCGGAGCGCAGCGCCCCGACCAGCGCCGGGACGGCCAGGCGCTTCTGGTCCGGGGCGATCCGCTCCATCCAGGCGGGCAGCTCGACCCGGCGCTCCTCCGGCGGCGGGACCGGGGCCAGCGAGGGGTTCAGCCAGGCGCGGAGGACCACGTAGGCGACGTAGAGGCCGGCGAGCATCAGCCCGGGGAAGAAGGCCCCGGCGTAGAGCTGGACCACCGACACCGAGGCGGTGGCGCCGTAGAGGATGAGGAGCACCGAGGGCGGGATGAGGATGCCGAGGCAGCCGCCCGCGGTGATGACGCCGGCCGACAGCCTCACGTCGTAGCGGGAGCGGAGCATGGCCGGCAACGCCAGCAGCCCCATGAGCGTCACCACCGCGCCGATGATGCCGGTGGCGGTGGCGAAGACGGCGCAGGTGGCGAGCGTGGCCACCGCCAGCGACCCGGGGATGCGGCCGATGGCCAGGTGCAGGCTCCTGAAGAGCTTCTCGATGAGGGCCGCCCGCTCCACCAGGTAGCCCATGAAGACGAACAGGGGGATGGAGATGAGGACGTCGTTGGTCATCACCGCGTAGGTCCGCTGGACCATGAGGTCGAGGGTCTGGCGGACGGCCGTCTCCGGCGACTGGAAGCGGTAGGCGAGCCAGGCGAAGAGCACCCCCATGCCCATGAGCGTGAAGGCGGTGGGGAAGCCGAGCATGATGGCCACCACCACCAGGGACAGCATCAGCAGGCCGAGGTGGCCGCTCCCCATGTTCCACGGCGCCGGGAGGAACCAGAAGGTGGGGAGGACGATCAGCGCCATCAGGGCGAAGCCGAACCAGAGCTCCTTGCGGATGCGGGGCAGCCTCACGGGCGGCCCCCCTTCTCCTCGCCCTTTCGCCCCTGCTCCAGCACGTAGCGGTCGAGGGCGGCGATGTCCTCGTCCTTCACGTGGACCATCTCCTTGAGCTTGTCCACGTCCACCTCGACCACGTCCTCCTGGCGCGAGGGCCAGGCGCCGTCGCGCAGGCAGAGCACGCAGCGGGCGATCTCCGCGAGCCCTTGCAGGAGCAGCAGCGCGCCGGCGGCGGGGATGACGGACTTGAAGGTGTAGAGGGGCGGGCCGTCGATCATCACCGTGGAGTGCTCGCGGATGGACCACGACTCGCCGGCGTAGGTCCAGCCGGCGTAGACCATCGCCACGGTCCCGGGCAGGAAGAACACCAGGTACAGGGTGAGGTCGAGGGCCGCCTGCACCCGCGGCGAGAAGAAGCCGTAGAGCACGTCCCCGCGGACGTGGCCGCTCTTCGCCAGGGTGTAGGCCCCCGCCATCATGAAGAGGATGCCGTACAGCTGGATCTGGGCGTCGAAGGTCCAGGCGTGGGGCCGATCGAGGAACCGCCGCGAGAGGACCTCCCAGGTCATCAGCGCGGTGAGCAGGACGATGAGCCAGGAGAAGGCCTGGCCCACCCGGGTGCTGATCTTGTCGATCGACAGCAGGACCTTTTGCATCGGGGGCTCCCCCGGTGTGGTGGGCGGCGGACGGAGGGTGGGGCCGGCGGGGCGGCGCGGGCCGCCCCACCGGCGCGGCGGGGAGCGCTAGGTCTTCTTCTTCTTCGAGAAGAAGTGGTTGTAGGCCATCCGGTAGTCGCAGAGCGTGTCGTTCTGCCACCGGCCCGCCCGCCGGGCGAAGGCCCGCTGCGACTCGAAGGCCCGCTTGAAGAACGGGTTCTCGGCGGAGCGCTTGGCCACGATCCCGTCCCAGATCTCCAGCTGGCGCTTCAGGATGGCGTCGGGCGTCTTGTAGAACTTCACGTGCTCCTTCTCCTGCAGCTCGACGTAGTCGGAGGAGTAGCGGTCGATGGCCTTCCAGGACATGTCGGCCGAGGCGGCCTGCACCGCGTAGCCCAGGATGTTCCGGAGGTCCTCGGGCAGCGCCGCGTACTTGGCGCGGTTGAAGAGGATCTCGAACTGCTCGCCCGACTGGTGGAAGCTCTGCAGCATGCAGACCTTGGACACGTCGGGGAACCCCAGCGCCTTGTCGGAGGAGGCGTTGTTGAACTCGGCGGCGTCGAGCAGGCCTCGGTCCAGGGCCGGCACGATCTCCGGACCCGGCAGCGCGTTCACCGCCGCGCCCAGCCCGTTGAAGATGTCGATGGAGAGCCCCACGGTGCGGTACTTGAGCCCCTTGAAGTCGGCCACCTTCGCCACCGGCTTCTTGAACCAGCCGAGCGGCTGCGTCGGCATCGGGCCGTAGAGGAACGAGACCACGTCCATGTTCATCGACTTGTAGATCTCGTCCAGGATCTGCTTGCCGCCGCCGTAGTAGTGCCAGGCGAGGACCATGTTCGGGTCCATGCCGCAGGCCGGGCCGGAGCCCCACAGCGCCAGGGCCGAGTTCTTGCCGTACCAGTAGGCGACCACGCCGTGCCCGCCGTCGAGCGTGCCCTTGGCCACGGCGTCGAGCAGGTCGAAGGGCTTCACCACCGCGCCGGCCGGCAGCACCTCGATCTTGAGGCGCCCGCCCGACATCTCGTTCACCTTCTTGGCGTAGTCGAGGGCGTACTCGTGGAAGATGTCCTTGGTCGGCCAGGTGCTCTGCCAGCGCATGGTGATCGGCGCCTGGGCGACGTGGATGGTCGGCAGCGCGGCGACGGCCGCCGCCCCCGTCGCGCCGACGGCGGCCTTCCGCAGGAAGGAACGGCGCGAAGCGTTCACGGCCTGCGGTGCCGCCGCGTTCGTCGGCTTCTTGGCCTTCATGTCGCCTCCTCGTGAAGCGGGTGTCCAGCCCGGGCTCCCAGGTCCCTCGCCCGGACTGGTGGTTTGAATTTCGAATCCTAGCCAGCCGCGATCGCGCTTCACAAGGAGCGCCCCATGGGAGCGCCCCCGAACTGGGCGTCAACGACCTGTCGGGCGGCGATGGCGCACCGCGCCGTCGCGCGCAAGGACTAGGCCGATCGGGCGCGGCGGTTCAGCGCAGGGAGAGCGCCTCGCGGAGCTCGCGCGCCTTGGCCTGGACGAGCCGCGTGTTGCGCGGGCCCATGCGGAGGAGGTGCTTCTCGACCGGTCCCAGCTCCTCGAGGGCCGCGTCGGTGTAGTGGTAGACGTCCCCCTTGCCCCTCGCCACCTCGGGGGCGCGATCCCGGACCGGGGCCGCCTCCAGCCGGTGCAGGGCGCGGGCGGTCACCTCGTCGAGCTTGCCCTGCGGATAGCCGAGCGCCCGCCACGCCGCCTCCAGCACCGGGTGCAGCTCGCGGTAGGCGGCGGCCGCCGCCCGGGCGTCGATGGAGGCCACCGCCCCGGCGAATCCGTCGTAGCGATGGTAGGACGCGGCGGCGACGACCGTCTTCCCGCCCACCTCCGAGACCGTGAAGGGCTTCCCCGGCGCCAGGAAGGGCAGCTGCTCGCGGGGCGAGTCCCCCTCGGCCAGGTTGCCGGTCACCACGGCCCAGCGGCGGACCCAGTCGCCCGCGGCGAGCCAGCCGCGGTACCGGGCGTCGGCGGAGAGGGACTCGAGCAGGGCGCGCAGCCGGTCGGCCGGCACCGGCGCGACCGCGGCGGTCGAGGGCGGGGCCTCGACCGGCGCGGCCGGCGCGGGCGCCGGCGGCGGGGCCGGGGGAGGCGCGCTCCGGCGGCTCCACCAGTACCAGCCGCCCGCCGCGGCGGCGAGGATCAGGAGCGCGGCGACGACGCGGGGGGCCCGGCTCGCGGGCTGCAAGTTGGTGCGCGGCGACTCCGGCGACGGCGATTGCGGCGATTCCATGGTGCGCTCCCCCGGGGCGGCGGACGGCCCTGTCGCTGCAACTGCGGGAGCGGGCCCCATCTTCCCCCGGGTGACGAGGCGCCCCGGCGCCGCGCCGCCCGTCGCCGCCCGGAGGCGGCGGCCTCAGACCTTCCGCTGGTGCGCGTTCCAGTTGCGCACCAGGTTGTCGATGAGCGCCGGGCTGTACATGCACCAGGCCTGCTCCCGCGCGTAGGTGGCCAGGTAGCGGCGGAAGAGGTCGACGGGCTCGGCCCCGACCCGCAGCGCCCGGCGGTTCGCGACCAGGCTGGTGACGCCGGCGCTGGTGATCTCCGCCGCCGACCGGGCGATCGCCGCCTCCATCGGCGCCTCGCCGTCCACCACCTCGTCCACCAGCAGGGCTCCGGCCGGGCTGTCGGCGGGGAAGTCCCGGTTGAAGAAGATGCCCTGGCGCGTCGCCTTCTCGCCCAGGAAGCGCGGCATGCGCAGGTTGGCGACGCCGGGGATGATCCCCTCCTTGCGCGCCGGGAGGTTGAAGTAGGCGTCCCGCTGGGCGATGACGCGGTCCAGCACCAGCAGGAGCTGGCAGTGGCCGCCGATGGCGAAGCCGTCGACCGCGCCGATGAAGGGCTTCTCCAGCCGGTCCTCGAGATCGCCCGGGTCGAAGACCGGCCCGGAGAGGCCGCGGTAGATCTTGGCGAGCGCCCCGGCCTCGCGCTGGAGCATGAAGCGGACCAGCGAGATCCGGCCGTGGTAGAGCTGCGTCAGGTTGATCCCGGCGCCGAAGATCCGCCGGCCGGCGTACTTGGCCTTGGTCATCGGCGCGCCGCGCAGCACCCCCACGTCGAGCGCCTCGTCGAGCAGCACCAGGTCGGCGAGCACCTCCAGGGTCTCCTCGCTCTCGTCGTCCTCGGCGTTGAGCCAGGCCTGGTGGTGGAAGGTGATGCGCCCGGTGCGCCCCTGCCGCTCCAGCGAGGCGCAGGGCAGCTCCACCCGGCCCTCCTGGCGCAGCCTGGGCAGCAGCTCCAGGGCCGCCGGGGTGGGCCGGGTCATGGCGTGGAGCAGGTGCAGGCCGCTGGTCCGGTCGGCGAGGACGTGGGAGAAGAAGAGCCAGAT
>JAJZTO010000170.1 GCA_021848865.1 Myxococcales bacterium | reverse complement strand
CTTCGTGGCCGACACGGAGGAGGCCGCGCTGCGCGGGGTGCGGGAGCTGCTCGGCTACCTGCCGCTCCACCACGGGGCGGAGGCGCCGGTGGTGCCCACCGCCGACGATCCGGCGCGGCGCGACGAGGCGCTGCGCACCGTGATCCCCGAGGACCCGGGCGCGGGCTACGACGTGCGCGAGGTGATCCGGGCGGTGGTGGACGACCGCCGCTTCCTCGAGGTGCACCGGGACTTCGCGGCGAACCTGGTGGTGGGCTTCGCCCGGATGGCGGGCCGGACGGTGGGCGTGGTCGGCAACCAGCCCGCGGTCCTCGGCGGCGCGCTGGACGGCGACGCCGCGGTGAAGGGGGCCCGCTTCGTCCGCTTCTGCGACGCCTTCGGCATCCCGCTGATCACCTTCGTGGACGTGCCCGGCTTCCGCCCCGGCGTGGAGGAGGAGTGGGGCGGCCTCATCCGCCACGGCGCCAAGCTGGTCTACGCCTTCGCCGAGGCGACGGTGCCCAAGGTGACGGTCATCACCCGCAAGGCGCTCGGCGGGGCCTACGCGGTGATGGCCTCGAAGCACGTGCGCGCCGACGTGAACCTGGCCTGGCCCACCGCCGAGATCGCGGTGATGGCGCCGGAGGGGGCGGTGAACATCGTCTTCCGCAAGGAGATCCAGTCGGCCGGCCCCGACCCGGCGGCCCAGGCCGCCGCCCGCCAGCGGCTGGTGGCCGAGTACCGGGAGGCCTGGGCCACCCCCTACAAGGCGGCGGAGCTCGGCTACGTGGACGAGGTCATCCGGCCCGAGGACACGCGCCCCCGCCTCATCCGCTCGCTGGAGATGCTGCGCGGCAAGCGGCAGGACAGCCCGCGCAAGAAGCACGGCAACATGCCGTTGTGAATGGCGGAGCCCGGCCCCCGTTCGCCGGGAAGCCGGGCTCCGTGAGTCGCCCACCCCTCGTGGACGTCTAGGCCTTGCGGACGTTCTGCGCCTGCAGCCCCTTCGGGCCCTTCACCACCTCGAACTCCACCTTCTGCCCCTCGGACAGGCTGCGGAAGCCGTCCATCTGGATGGCGGTGTGGTGGCAGAAGACGTCCTCACCCCCGTTGTCCTGGGTGATGAAGCCGAAGCCCTTGGCGTCGTTGAACCACTTCACGGTACCAGTAGCCATTCGCACTCCACTTTCATCGCTCGGCGCACCCTGCGTGGTGCCCGGTACCACCCGATCGGGAGGTGGGACGAATGCGATCTACAGAAACCGCGCTGCGATGTCGAGATCGGCGGAGCGGGCGGCGGGTCCCTCGACCGAGGTACCTCCGAGGGCGCGCTCGAAATCCTCGAAGATTTCCGCGACGGTCGGCAGCCGGCCCACGTCCGTCTCCTCGATGCCGGTGACGCTCTGGCCGGTGTAGAAGAGCCCCCGCTCCATGTCGCCGTGGACCGCGGCCTCGAGCAGGGCGTCGGTGATGCAGAAGCTCTCCTGGAAGTCGCTCTCGCGGCAGAGGCAGAGCCCGTCGCCCAGGCACTCGATGCAGTCCTTGGTCCGGCCCATGTAGCCGTCCGGCCCGAAGAACCAGGTCTTGGACCGGGGCGGGAAGTGCTTGCCGGCGGCCAGGGCGTCGGTGAAGGCGTTCTTCACGGCGCGCGCCTTCATCCCCTTCACGCAGCTGGTGATGAGGGTGACGTCGGGGTTGCCGCGGCGCAGGTGCATGTCCTTGAAGTTCGGGTGCACGTCGCCGTCGCGCGAGGCCAGGAAGCGGGTGGCGAGCTGGGCTCCCGCCGCGCCGTGGGCGAAGACCGTGGGCAGGTCGTGGGCCTCGATGCCGCCGGCCGCGACCACCGGCAGGGAGGTGGCGGCCTTCACCTCGTCGAGCAGCTGCAGCAGCGGGTGGCCGATGTCGCCGATGTGGCCACCGGCCTCCGCCCCCTCCGCCACCAGCCACTCGGCGCCCCACTTCTCGTACATGGCGGCGAGCCGGCCGGAGGAGACGATGCCCACGAAGGGGATCCCGGCGGCCCGGCACCACTTCACGATCTCGCGGGAGATGCCGGCGCCCTGCACCAGGAAGGAGGCGCCCTCGGCGAAGGCGGTCCGGGCCAGCGCCTCGAAGTCCTGCTTGTTGATGGCGGCCATCAGGTTCACGCCCACGTAGCCGCCCGGCGCCTCACGCTTGCAGCGCCGGATCTCCGCGGCCAGCATCTCCGGCGTCTTCAGCACCGCCGACACCGTGCCCACGCCCTGGAGCCGCCCGGTGCGGACCGCGGCGACCTTGCCGGAGATCCCGTCGGAGGCGTGGATCCCCATCGCCCCCTGCACCAGCAGCTTGCGGCCGCCGGCGAGGATCTCCTCGATGGCGCGGCGGTCGAGCTTCGGGGCCGGCGGCGAGGCGGGCTCGTCGGGCCTCCGGGAGGAGAGGGCGATCGCGGCGGGCATGCGGTGGCTCCGGGGCAGGCGCCCGCGTTCCCAGGCGCTCTGTCAGCCTAGGGCCCGCCTGTCATGGGCCGGTCACGGAACCTTGCCGCGGCGCGCCACGCCGTGGTTCGATGCGGGGCGTGCTGACCGCCTTCGCCGCGCTCTACTGGATCTTCGCCGTGCTGATCATGCCGCCGCTGTGGATCCTGGCGCTCCTGATCCACGTCCTGGCCTGGCCCTTCGACCGCCGCCGCGTCGCCCTCCACCTCTTCGGCGGCTTCTGGGGCAGCCTCTACGTCTGGCTGAACCCGATCTGGCGCTTCCGCGTCACCGGGCGCGAGCACCTGCCGTGGAAGGGGGCCGCGGTGATCGTGGCCAACCACGCCTCGCTGGTGGACATCCTGGTGCTCTACGGGCTGTTCCGCCCCTTCAAGTGGGTCTCCAAGGCGGAGCTGGGGCGCGTCCCCTTCGTGGGGTGGATGCTGTGGCTGAACGACTACGTGCTGGTGAAGCGGGGCGACCGCGAGTCCATCAAGCACATGCTCGAGCACTGCCGGCGCCACCTCGCCGCCGGGTCGCCGCTGCTGATGTTCCCCGAGGGCACGCGCACGCCCGACGGGCGGCTGCAGCCCTTCAAGGAGGGCGGCTTCAAGCTGGCGGCCGAGCACGGCGTCCCGGTGATCCCGGTGGCGGTGGCCGGCACCTTCGACGCCCTGCCCAAGACCGGCCTGGTCTTCGGCCGGATGGACTGCCGCGTCACCGTGCTGCCGCCGCTCGACCCGGCCCGCTTCGCCACGCCGGGCGCGCTGCGGGACGCCGCCCACGCCGCCATCGGCGCGGCGCTGGGGCAGGCCCAGGGCCCCGCCGCGGCGGACGCGGCCCCGGCCCGCTCCTGACGCGGCGCGCCGGGAAGCGCGGTCCAGCGCCGCTTCGACGCGCCGCCGGCCTTGTGGCTCCGCGGGCGCCTCGGTATCGTGCCAGACCCTCGGTCGATTCCCTCCGCACTTCCTTCGCCGCGCGGCGAACGAAGGAGAGCCCCATGGCGAAGAAGCGCAAGCAGACCGCGAAGAGGCCGGCGGCCCGGGCGGCGAAGCGCCCGGCGAGGAAGCCCGCGGCGAGGCGTCCGGCGAGCCGGCGCGCGGCGCCGGGGAGCGCGAAGGAGCGCTGGCTCCGCGAGATCTGGGGCAAGGCGGTCGCCAAGGCGCCGGAGCGGCGCAAGGACTTCCTCACCACCAGCGCCATCCCGGTCGCGCCGGTGGACGTCGCCGCCGACGTGAAGCCGGGCCTGGAGGCGCGCCTCGGGCTGCCGGGCGAGTACCCCTTCACCCGCGGCGTGCAGCCGACCATGTACCGCGGCCGCCACTGGACCATGCGCCAGTACGCCGGCTTCGGCACCGCCGAGGAGTCGAACAAGCGCTACCGCTACCTCCTGGAGTCGGGCCAGACCGGCCTCTCGGTGGCCTTCGACCTGCCCACGCAGATGGGGCGCGACTCGGACCACCCCCGGGCCCGGGGCGAGGTCGGCAAGGTGGGCGTGGCCATCGACTCGGTCGAGGACATGGGCGTCCTCTTCGACCGCATCCCGCTCGGCCAGGTCTCCACCTCGATGACCATCAACGCCACCGGCGGGATCCTCCTGGCGATGTACCAGGCGGTCGGCGAGCGCCAGGGGGTGCCGGCGGCCGAGCTGCAGGGCACCATCCAGAACGACATCCTCAAGGAGTACGCGGCGCGCGGGACCTACATCTACCCGCCGGCGCCGTCGCTCCGCTTCATCACCGACATCTTCGCTTACACCGCGAAGGTGATGCCGAGGTGGAACCCCATCTCCATCAGCGGCTACCACATCCGCGAGGCCGGCTCGACGGCGGTGCAGGAGGTGGCCTTCACGCTCGCCGACGGCATCGCCTACGTGGAGGCGGCGGTCCGGGCCGGGCTGGACGTGGACCTCTTCGCCGGGCGGCTCTCCTTCTTCTTCAACGCCCACAACCACCTGCTGGAGGAGGTGGCCAAGTACCGCGCCGCCCGGCGGCTCTGGGCCCGCATCATGAAGGAGCGCTTCCGGGCCAGGGATCCCCGCTCGATGATGCTGCGCTTCCACACCCAGACGGCCGGCTCGATGCTCACCGCGCAGCAGCCCGACAACAACGTGGTGCGGGTCACCGTCCAGGCGCTGGCGGCGGTGCTGGGCGGCACCCAGTCGCTCCACACCAACTCCCGCGACGAGGCGCTGGGGCTGCCGACCGAGGACTCGGTGCGCATCGCCCTGCGCACCCAGCAGATCCTGGCCCACGAGTCCGGGGTGGCCGACTTCATCGACCCGCTGGGCGGCTCCTGGGCGGTGGAGCGGCTCACCGACGAGATCGAGGAGCGGGCCCAGGTCTACCTCGACCGCATCGACGAGATGGGCGGCATGGTGGAGGCCATCTCCAGGGGCTACGTCCAGAAGGAGATCCAGGACGCCGCCTACACCTGGCAGCGCCGCGTCGAGTCCAAGGAGCAGGTGGTGGTGGGGGTGAACGCCTTCCGGGCCGACGATCCGCCGGTGCCGGTGATGAAGGTGGATCCGGCCCTGGAGGAGCTTCAGATCTCGCGGCTCCAGGCCCTGCGCGCCGGGCGCGACGGCACCGCCGCCCGGCAGGCGCTGGCGGCGCTGCGGGACGGGGCCCGCGGCACCGAGAACCTCATGCCGCTGGTCCTCGCCGCGGTGAAGGCCCAGGCCACGCTCGGCGAGGTGGCCGACGCCCTCCGCGACGTCTTCGGGGAGTACCGGGAGACGGTGGTGCTGTAGGGCGGGGGCCCCTCCGCCGCGGCGTCGCCGTGGTACCTTCGTCACGTGACGGACGAGCCCAAGGGCCCGCCGGTGCTGAAGCGCGCCGGCGCCTTCACCGGCGCCACCGGGGAGGCGGAGGTCACGCCCGAGGCGGCGCTGGCGGCGGGGCTGCGGCTCGCCGGCTCGCTGGCGACGGCGAGCCCGCTGCGGCTGGCCGCGCTGGCCGCCGCCCACCAGGCGGCCGGCCGGCTCGAGCTGTCCGGCGACGCGGTCCGCCACGAACTCTTCTTCAAGCGGGGGGTGCTGGAGCACGTCACCACCACCGACCCCGCCGAGGAGCTCGGCCCGTTCCTGTTGAAGAAGGGGCTCGTCACCCCGGCGCAGCTGGCCGAGGCGGAGCGGGTCCGGGGCGGGTACGGCGGCGACCTGTTCGCGGCGCTGGCCGGCCTGCGCATCGTGGACGCCGCCCGGAGCTTCCAGGTGCTGCAGGATCACGGCGCCGCGCTCGCGGCCCGGGCGCTGGCCACCGAGAAGGGCTCCTTCCTCTGGGAGCCGGGCGCCGCGCCGCCGCCCTCGGGCTTCCCGCTGGTGGCCCGCTGGGCGCTGGTGTGCGACGCCGCCCGCCGCCTCGACGGCCTGGCGCTCCGCAGCCGCCTGGCGCCGCGGATGACGCTCGCCCCCTACAAGGTCGGCGGCCGGGTGGCACCCGGCGACCTCAAGCTCACCGCCCAGGAGGCGCGCCTCTCGGGGCTGCTCGACGGCAACCATCCGCTCGCCGGCCTGGTCGAGGCCGCCGGCGGGGAGGCCGACGCGCTCCTGCGGGTGGCCCTGATCCTGTCCGAGTTCGAGCTGCTGGCCTGGGCCGAACCCCGTGGAGGCCGCCAGCCGGGAATACCTGCTGCTCTACATGCTGCACCTGAACCTGATCTTCGGCCTGATGCTCACGCCGCCGGTGGTGGCCCTCACGGGTTGGGACTGGCACAGCATCGGCTGGACCGGAACGCTCTCCATCGCCGCCGGGCTCATCGCCTGCAACCTCGCCGTGGGGATCTGGTGGCAGAAGATCCGCACCACGCCCGATCGCATGCGGAGCCTCCAGCGCAAGGCGGT
>JAJZTO010000169.1 GCA_021848865.1 Myxococcales bacterium | reverse complement strand
GAGCGTTTCGCCGACCTGGCGGCGCTCTGGGAGGCGCGCGAGGCGGCGGCGGGCGGGCCGACGGCCACGGCGGAGGCGGCCCTGCGCGCCGGCGAGGCCTGGGAGGACGGCGGCGACGAGGACCGCGCTCGCGCCGCCTACCAGCGCGCCCTGGCCCACGGCCCCGGCCTGCTCCCGGCGCTGCAGGGGCTGCGCCGGCTCCTGGTCCGCGCCCAGGACTGGCCGGCGGCCCACCAGGCGCTGCGCGGCGAGGCGGCCGCTTCCCGCGACGGGACGGCCGCCGCCTCCGCCCTGGGCCAGGCGGCGGAGGTGGCCCTGGTCCGGATGGGCGACCGCGCCGCGGCCGTGGCCGACCTCCGCGAGGCCCTGGCGCGCGATCCCGGCGACCTGGAGCTGGCCGAGCGCCTGGTCTTCCTGCTGCGCGACTCCGGGAGCGCGGCCGACCTCTGCGAGCTGCGCGAGACCCGCGCCCGCTCCGAGGCGCTTCCCTCCCGCGCGGCGGAGGAGTGGGTGGCGGCCGCCCGGGTGGCGGCCGAGCAGCTCGACGACCGGCCGCGGGCCGTCGCCGCGCTGGATCAGGCGCTGGCGCTGCGCCCGTCCTGGGGAACGGCGCTGCTCCTGCGCGGCCGGCTGCTGGCGAGCGAGGGGCGCGCCGCGGAGGCGGCGCGCGACCTCACCGCCTGCCTCCACGTCGAGGGCGGCGACCTCTCCCCGCTGGAGCTCCACGGAGAGCTGGCGGCGCTCTACCAGGGCCCGCTCGCCGACCGGGCGCGGGCCATGAGCCACCTGAACGCGGTGCTGGCGGCCGCTCCGGGCCACGCCGGGGCGCTGTCCCGCCTGGCCCAGGCCCACCGGGAGGCGCGGAACTGGCCGGCCGCGGCCGACGCCCTGCGCCGGCTGGTGGCGCTCCCGGGCCAGGCGACGCCCGAGCGCGTGGCCCACCTGCTGGAGCTGTCCGAGGTCCGCGCCGAGGGCTTCGGCGACACCGCGACCGCCGCGGCCCTGGCCGAGCAGGCGCTGGAGCTGGCTCCCGCCGACGCCGCGGCGCTGGAGCAGCTGGCGCGGGTGCGCGAGCGCTCCGACGACCTCCCCGGCCTGGTGTCCGCCCTGGAGCGCGCCGCCCGGGACGGCGCCGATCCCGCCCTGCGGCTGGCCGCCCGGCTGCGGGCCGGCCGCATCCTCACCGGCACCCTGCGCCAGCCGGCGCGGGCCGCGGTCCTGCTCCGCGAGGCCCTCGCCGAGGAGCCCGGCAGCCTGGCGGCGCGCGAGGCGCTGGCGGAGGCGCTGGCCGGGGAGGCGCCGGCGGAGGCGCTGGCCCTCCACCGCCAGGTGCTGGAGGCCGAGCCCGGCCGCGCCGACTCCTGGCGCGCCCTCTTCCGCCTCTTCCAGCGCACCCGCCAGCACGACGGTGCCTTCGTCGCCGCCGGGGTGCTGCGCTTCCTCCGCGCCGCCGATCCCGCCGTGGAGCAGCCGTTCCACGAGGAGAACGCGCCCCACGCCCCGGCCCAGACCAGCCGGGTGCTGGCCGCGGAGGACTGGGAGGCGCTGCGGCACCCGCTCGATCGCGGTCCCCTCTCGGAGCTGCTGGCCCTGGTCGGCGAGCCGCTGGCGCGCCTGGTGGCCGAGCCCTCGGAGCGCGGCGCCCGCACCCGCGCCGGCCACCCGGTGCGGCGCCTGCTGGAGGAGCTGGGCCGCGTGCTCGGCGCCGAGGACTTCACCCTGGTGGAGGACGGCGAGGGCGCGGGCCTGGCCCTCGACGCCACCCCCGCCGCGCGGGTGCGGATCGGGGCGGAGTTCTCCCGGCGCCACTCGCTCCCGGAGCAGCGCTTCCTCCTCGCCCGGGTGGCGGCCCGGATCCGCGCCGGCACCGGGCTGGCCGAGCACCTGGGCCCGGGCCGGCTCGCCGAGATGCTGGCGGCGGCGGTCCGGCAGGCGGTGCCGGCCTTCGACGGGATCGGCGATCCGGGCGAGGGGCTGGTCCGGCAGGCGGCGCGGGTGGTGCCGCGCCGGCTGCGGCGCACCCTGGAGGAGCTGTCCCGCCGGGTGGCGGGCGAGCCGGCCGACCTCGTCGCCTGGTACGGGGCCCTCTCGGCCACCGGGGACCGCGCCGGGCTCCTGCTCGCGGCCGACGTCCCCGCGGCCCTGGAGCTGGTGCTCCACGACGGCGGCGCGCCGCCCTCCCGCCCCGAGGAGGCGGCGGAGGTGGGCGAGGCGGTCCGGGCGCGGCCCGACCTCCAGGCCCTCCTCCGGTTCGCCGCCAGCGAGGAGCACCTCCAGCTGCGGCAACGCCTGCGGCTGGCGATCGCCTAGGGCCCCGAGACGCGCACCAGCGTCCCCGCGGGGAGCGCCGCCAGCAGCGCCTCGCGCGCCGCCTCCACCCGGGGCCGGTCCTTCGACTCGATGGTGATCTTCACCCGGTGGTCCGCGCCGTCGAAGCGCGGGTAGCTGCCGATGTCCACCGCCGCGTGCGCCGCCGCCAGCCGATCGAGGATGGGGGCCAGCCGGTCCTCGCCCGCCGAGACGAAGACCTCGGCGAGGTGGAAGGGCTCGGCGCGCAGGTCGCGGGCGAAGAGCGCCAGCTGCTTGCGGAAGAAGGACGGGACGCCCGGGAGCATCACCACGTTCTCGACCGCCAGGATGGGGAGGTCGGGCTCCCCCAGGAGCCGCGTCCCCTCCGGCACGTCGGCCATGCGCAGCGAGGCCTCGGGCGCCTCGGTGCCCCACCAGCGCCGGTGGCTGCGGCGGATGTACTCGACCAGCCCCGGGTGGCGGACCACCGGGCGGCCCAGGGCCCGGGCCACCGCGGGGAGCGTCAGGTCGTCGTGGGTGGGCCCCACCCCGCCGGAGGTGAGGAGCCAGTCGGCCCGCGCCCGCTCCCGCGCCACCGCCTCCGCGACCCGGTCCAGCTCGTCGGGGAGCGTGAGGATGGCCTGGAGCCGGACGCCCAGGTCGCGGAGGTGCTCCGCCGCGAAGGGGCCGTTCTCGTCCCGCACCTTGGCGGAGAGCACCTCGTTGCCGACGACGATGAGCGATGCGGTGGGGGTCCCCATGCCCTCTCCGAATAGCCCGGGGCGCCGCCCCGTGCCAGCTAGGCCCCGATGGCCGCCGCGTGGACCGCCTCGGCGACCGCCTCGACCGGGCCCTCGCCGTCCACCAGCGCCACCCGCTCGCCGCGGCGCCGCAGCAGGGCCAGGCTCCGCTGGTAGGCCCGCGCCACGCGCCGCTGGAAGGCCGGCACCTCGTACAGCTCGCGGCTGCCCGACTCGGCGAAGCGCCGCCGCCCGGCCACCGCCGGCCGGACCCGCAGGAACAGGGTCAGGTCGGGGGCGGGCGCCCGGGCGTTGAGCCGCTCCACCCAGGCGGGGTCGCCGGTGGTCAGGGACTGGTAGGCGAGGGACGAGAGCGTGTAGCGGTCGGAGATCACGTCGGCGCCCTCGGCGAGGCGCGGGGCGATCTCGGCGGCGTGGTGGTCG
This sequence comes from Myxococcales bacterium, assembly GCA_021848865.1. Lineage (GTDB taxonomy): Bacteria > Myxococcota > Myxococcia > Myxococcales > Anaeromyxobacteraceae > JACRMN01. The sequence goes on along the minus strand of JAJZTO010000169.1, from coordinate 2,808 downwards.
AGCCGGTCCGCGGCGAAGAGCAGCGCCAGGGCCGAGGGGTCGAAGCCCTCCCCTCCGCCGCCGGCGACCCGGCCCCTCAGCACCTGCCGGATGAGCGCCCCCACCGGGCCCCCGGAGGGTTCGGCGGTGAGGTGGACCCGGCGCCCCTCCCGGCGCAGCCGCTCGGCGAGCAGCCGCGACTGGGTGGTGGTGCCGGCGCCGTCGAGCCCCTCCAGCACCAGGAAGCGACCCCGCCGGCGGCTCACGGCTCGAGCCCCAGCTGCCTGCGCAGCGCCTGGAGCCGCGCGAACTCGGCGTCCTCTCCCGCCGCCAGGCGCCGGTAGCGGCGGTAGCTCCAGGCGGTCCAGCCCAGCACCACCAGCGCCACGGCGGCCGCGCTGAAGAAGAAGATCGGGGGGCCCTTGAAGCGCGTCACCTTCACCGAGATCCAGCGGTCGTAGCCCAGCTTCACCGCCAGCCCGCCGAGGATGAAGGAGAAGAAGGCGCCGTAGGCGGCCCGCCGCGCGTGGTCGATGGAGTGGCGGACGGCCAGCCGGGCGGCCAGCCGGTCGTGCTCGGCCCTCGTCCCGGCCTCGCCGGGCCCGCTCACCGCGCACCTCCGGCGGGGAAGCGGCGGGCGATGGCGTCCTGCACCGCGCCCAGGGTGGCGGCCACCGGGACCGAGGGGTTGCGCAGCGGGGAGGAGAGGCCGGGCAGCCTGCCCTCGTGGTAGCCGACCTTGAAGTCGGAGAACTTGAGGCCGTGCGCGGTGGAGATCACCGCCACGCGCTCGCCGCGCCGGATGGCGCCTCGGCTCGCCAGCTTCTCCAGCACCGCCAGCGCCACGCCGGTGTGGGGGCAGGCGAAGGCGCCGTGCCGATCGGCGCGGGCGGCGGCGTCGGCCAGCTCCTGCTCGCTGGCCTGCTCGACGAGCCCGTCGAGCGCCTCCAGGGCCCGCAGCGCCCGCCGCGAGGAGACCGGCGCGCCGATCTGGATGGCCGAGGCCAGCGTCTTCCGGGCGGTCACCGGGGCCACCTCCAGCCCCGCCGAGGGCCGACCGCCCGCGGCGGCCACCGCCCGGTAGAGCGGGTTGGCCTGCTCGGCCTGGGCCACGACCAGCCGCGGCAGCCGGTCGATCACGCCGAGCGCCCGCATCAGCAGGAAGCCCCGCCCCACCGCGCTGGCGTTCCCGAGGTTCCCGCCGGGGATGACGATCCAGTCCGGCACCGTCCAGTCGAGCTGCTGCACCAGCTCCACCGAGAGGGTCTTCTGCCCCTCGATGCGCAGGCTGTTCATCGAGTTCGCCAGGTAGATGTCGGGGGTCCGGGACAGCTCCTGCACCACCCGCATGCAGCCGTCGAAGTCGGTGTCCAGCTCCAGCACCAGGGCGCCGTGGGCGATGGGCTGGACCAGCTGCGCCACCGTCACCTTGCCCCGCGGGAGCAGCACCACGCTGGGGATCCCGTCGGCGGCGCAGTAGGCCGCGAGGGCCGCCGAGGTGTCGCCGGTCGAGGCGCAGGCCACGGCGCGGATCGCCCGGCCCCGGGCCCGCATCTCCTTCACCGCGGAGACCAGCACCGTCATCCCCAGGTCCTTGAAGGACCCGGTGTGGGTGACGCCGCACTCCTTGAGCCAGACCTCGTCGAGGCCGATCTCGCGCGCGTAGCCGTCGAGCCGGAGCAGCGGGCTCGCCCCCTCCGCCATCGAGACCACGTTGGCGGGGTCGAGCTGCGGGTAGACCCACTCCTTCTTGCCCCACACCCCGGAGCCGAAGGGCCAGGGGGCCCGGCGGTAGCGCTGGTCGAACAGCGCCTTCCACTCCTCCGGGGCGCGCCGGCGCAGCGCGGCGACGTCGTGCTCCACCTCGAGGAGCCCCTGGCAGCGCGGGCACCGGTAGACGACCTCGGTGAGCTCGGCGCGGAAGTCGCACCCCTCGCCGCAGCGGTACCAGGCGGAGAAGGGGGCGGCCGCGGCGTCGGAGGAGGCCCTCATGCGGGGCCGGAATGTGCCGCGCCACGAGGGGAAAGGCAAGGCCGGCGGCGGCCCGGCCGGCTCAGGCCGGCTCGCTCATCCGCGCGCCGCAGCGCCGGCAGCGCGGCCCCTGCCCCATCGCGCCGCAGTCGCGGCAGACCAGCTCGCCGCGCTCCACCGCCGCGATCCGCACCGGCTCGAACCGCGGCAGCCGCATGCCGCAGGTCACGCAGAAGCGGTCCCCGGGCATGGCGGTGCTCCGGCAGTAGCGGCAGATCACCGGCGCCAGCGCGTCGAGCCCGCCGCCCTCGTCGGCGATCGGCTCCGGCTGGTGGCGCTCGATCCCCGGCAGCGGCTCCACCGGACCGGCCTCGGCGGCCGCGGCGCGGGTCGGCTCGGCCCAGTCGACGGCCTCCCCGGGCGGCTCGGGCGCGGCGGCCTGGAGCGTCGGCTCCAGGTCCGGCACCGGATCGGGCGGCGCCTCCACCGCCGGCTGCAGGGTCGGCTCCAGGCCCGGCAGCGGCTCCACCCGGGCCGCCTCCGTGCCCGGGCCGGTGAGCTTCTTCCCGCACACGTCGCACTCGTCCCCGGCGGGCTGGACGTGCTCGCAGACGGGACAGGTCGGCATCCCGGGATCCTACCCCACCTGGGCCAGCGAGAGGCGCCCGCGCCAGCGCTGCTCCAGCGCCTCGCGCGCGGCGGCGTGCTCGGGCAGCTGCAGATCGGGGTCCTCGGCCACCAGGTCGAAGGCCTCCTTCCGCGCCTCCTCCAGGATGGACTCGTCGCGGTAGAGGTCGGCCAGGTCGAAGAGCCGCTGCCCCGACTGCCGCGTCCCCAGCAGCTCGCCCGGGCCGCGCA
>JAJZTO010000168.1 GCA_021848865.1 Myxococcales bacterium | reverse complement strand
CCGCGGGCCGGCTCCTCCCGCGGCGGGGCCGGTGGCCGCGCCGCCGCCGGCTCGGCCCTCACGGGATCTCCCCGATCTCGACGAGGAAGCCGCCCAGCGCCCGGAACAGCTCCTCCCGGCGGGCCCGCTCCACCGAGGCGAGGCCTCCCGCCCGCAGCTCTGCGTCGCGCAGGCGCGCGGCCGCGACCGCCGCCTGGTCCTCGGCGTGGCGCGCGGCGTCGAGCAGCGAGAGGCCCCAGACCTCCTCCCCGCGGCGCAGCGCGTCGCCGGCCATCCGGCGCCGCTCGCCGGCGGCGGCCCGGGCGCGCGCCGCCCGGTGGCGCAGGCCGGCGACGACGCGCTCCGCGTCGGACCGCTGGTCCTCGGCCAGGGCGTGGGCGTCCATGGAGCGGGACAGCAGGTCGGGGCGGGCCGCCGGGACACGGTTCGTGCGCATGCCCGGCCCCGGTGCAAGCGGCGAGCACGCGGGCGCGCCCGGGGCGCGGCCGGTGCCCGGGGAGGCTAGGGTCGCGCCGCGGACGGCGGGTGCGGGCCCCGGACGCCGTCCGGCGGCGCGGCCCGGACGTACTCCCGGAACACCACCTCGCCCGGCCGCGGCGGGCCGGTGAGCAGCTCCAGCGCATCGAGCAGGACGCGCCCCTGCAGCTCCGCGTCCCCCGCGGGGCCGAGCACGTGGCCCGGGGCGCCGCCTCGCGGGCAGAGCGCCCGCGGGACCCGCGACTGCTCGGTCTCCTCGGGCTCGGCGGTGATGACCACGGTGGGGATCCCCTGCATCTCGATGGCCCGCTGCAGGGCCGCCGCCGTCCGGTGGCACATCCGGCACCCGCCGGTGAGCACCACCGCCTGCGGCCGCTCGAGGGCGATCTCCTGCGCCAGCCGGATCGCCGTCAGCGCCGCGAAGTCGCGCAGCTGCGCCGTGAAGGCGGTGGAGAAGTGGCGCTCGGTGAGCCCGCCGATCTTCCCGGCGCCGGCCAGGGCCCGCAGGCGGTCGATGGGGAAGACGCAGTTGCGGTCCTGGTCCACGCACGAGTGGTCGTAGTGGGTGTCGTCGACGGTGAGCTCGGCGGAGGTCGCGGTCCCGGGGATCACCCGGTGTCCCAGCTCGTGCTCGGCGTGGAAGGCCGGCTGGCTCCGGAGCCGGACCCCGGCGGTGGTGACGAGGCAGACCGTGGCCTCGTCCAGGCGCCCACGAAAGGGGGTGAAGGGGATGCACAGCCGGGAGAGGCCCAGCGCGGTCGCGTCTGGCATGCGGCTTCCTACCGCACCCGATCGAGCGCGGCCAGCACCTGATCGAGGGGCGGCTGCTTTCCGATCTCGCTCACGTGCACGAAGGCGATCTTCCCCTCCCGGTCGATGACGAAGACGGCGCGCTCCGCCCGGCCGTCCCCGCGCAGCACCCCGTACTGGGCCGCCACGTGGCCGTGGGGCCAGTGGTCGGAGAGGAGTGGAAAGGAGAATCCTCCCAGGCTCTTCGCCCAGGCCTCGTTGGAGGCCACGTAGTCGGTGGAGATGCCGAGCAGCTGCGCCCCGCGCCGCGCGAACTCCTCCCGGTCCTCCTCGTAGGAGGGCAGCTGCGCGGAGCAGGTGGGGGTGAACGCCGCGGGGTAGAAGGCCAGGACCACGGCCTTCTGGCCGCGGAAGTCCTCCAGGCGGACGCGGCCCGGCCCCTCCCCCTTCCCGGCTCCACCGCCGGTGGCGGGAAGATCGAAGGCGGGGGCCTCGTTCCCGGGCTGCAGCTTCCAGATGGGCAGCTTGAGCATGGTGTTCCCTTCAGTGAATCCGAGGTCTAGAATGGTTTACGGGGCGTGACGGTGCAGCCCCTTCCAGGGTCTGTACCGGACCTCCCCCTGTGGTAATGGAGTGACCATGGACCTGCTCGCTCGATTCGCGGCAAACGTCCGGCGTCTTCGCGCGAAGAAGAAGCTGTCGCAGAAGGCGCTCGCCGACAAGGTGGGCATCTCGGTTTCCTACGTGTCGATGCTGGAGCGCGGCCAGCGCTCGCCCCCGCTCGAGACCATCGAGCGGATGGCGAAGGCGCTCTCCGTGACCCCGGCCTCCCTGCTCGGCGGCAGGTAGGGCTCGCCCGCGGGACGTCGCGGCCCGGCCCCGGGGAATGCCCCCGGGGGACCGGGAGTTGCGCCCCGGTGGAGGGCCCGGTACATCCACCGGCCCCCGGGACCAGCCGCCCGACGATGGCCGAACCGACCAGAAGAGACTTCCTCAAGGGCGCCGCGGCGCTCACCCTGGCCGCGGGCGCGGTCCCGGCCGTCGCCGAGGCGATGGACGAGGGGCCGCGCGCCGAGCGCGTGACCTTCGCCCTCCCCGGCCTCGACCCCCGGCACGACGGGCTGCGGGTGGCGCAGCTCTCCGACATCCACGTGGGCGACCGGACCCCGGCCGAGCGCATCCGGGCGGCGGTGGCGCTGGCGAACGCCTTCGACCCCGACCTGGTCGTCCTGACCGGCGACTTCCTCTCCCGCGACCGCAGCGGCGTGCCGCTGGTCCGGGAGCAGGTCGCGGGGCTCGGCGCGCCCACCGTGGCGGTGCTCGGCAACCACGACCACCGGGTGGATCCGGGCGGCGCCACCCGGGCCCTGCGGTCGCTCGGCTACGCCGTGCTGCGCAACCAGCACACCCAGCTCCGGCTGCGCGGAGCCCGGCTCTCGGTGGTGGGCGTGGACGACCTCCTCACCCGCCACGCCGATCCGGCGCGGGCCCTGGCCGGCGTCCCCGCCGGATCGCGGCTGGTGCTGGCCCACGGCCCCAAGACCGCCGACCTGCTGGCCGGCGCCGGCGAGCCGATGCTGGTGCTGAGCGGCCACACCCACGGCGGCCAGATCAACGTGCCGGGCGTGACCTCGTTCCTCCTCCGGACCATGGTCGACGAGCCCTACGACCGCGGCCGCTTCCAGGTGGGGAAGGTCCAGCTCTACGTGAACCGCGGGGTCGGGAACTCGGCGCTCCGGGTCCGGGTGAACGCCGATCCCGAGGTGACGCTGATCACCCTGCGCGTGCGGGACGCCGCCGCCTAGTCAGCCGCCGTTCCCCTGCCGCCGCGCCCGCATCTCGGCCACCAGCCTCGCGTCGGTGGCCGGGTCGAGGACGCGCTTCAGCGCCGGGAAGATGGTCTCCTCCTCCAGCGCCAGGTGGAAGGCGAAGTGGCGCTCCAGCTCGCGGGCGGCCTGCCCCAGGGCCGGCGCCAGCACGGCGTGTCGCGCCGGGTCCCGCGACAGCTCGCGGCACAGCGCGACCACCCGGTCCACCACCGGCCCGTGCTCGCCGTGCTCGCGGCGCATCACCGACAGCGCCCCGTCGAGGGCCGGGTCGCGCCCCGCCAGCACCGGCAGGACCGACTCCTCCTCGTCCGCCGCGTGCAGCGGCAGGGCCTCGGCGAAGTAGCGGCACACGCCCGCGGCCGCCTCGGCGACCTCGCCCGGCGCCAGGTCGCCGGCGCCGGCCAGCCGGCGGGCCAGCGAGGTGAAGGAGCGGATGCGCTGGTGGCACTCCAGCAGCAGGTCCACCGCGCCGGCGGCCGGCCGCCTCGCACCGAGTTGCACCGCCATCGACGAGCACCTCCGGGAGGACGACGCGCGACAGCTTAGCCGGGATCGCCACCGCGGCGCACGGAGAACGACCAGCCCCGCGGGTCAGGCCTGCCGGCTCTTGCGCTCCGCCAGCCGCGCCGCCCGGCGGGCCGTCGCCTCGGCCACCCGCCGGGCCTCCTCCTCGGTCGCGGTGAGGAGCAGCGGGGCGCGGGCCGGCGTCCCGTCCGGGCCGAGGGCCACGAAGGTCAGGAAGGCGTCGCAGCAGCGCCGCCGCTCCCCGGTGAGCGGGTTCTCGGCCAGCACCTCGCAGCCCACCTCCATGGACGTGCCGAAGACGGCGTTCACCTGGGCCCGCAGCAGGGCGATGTCCGCGATCCGCACCGGTCCCAGGAAGTCGAACCGGTCGATGGAGGCGGTCACCACCGGCATCCGGCAGTGGCGCTGCGCCGCCATCGCGGCGCAGAGGTCGATCCACTGCATGATCCGGCCGCCGAAGGCCGTCCCCAGCACGTTGCCGTCACCGGGCATGACGAGCTGCGTCATCTCGACCTTCGAGCCCGAGGCGAGCTTCGCGGTGATGTCGGTCATGGCGCGGACCTCTAGCACGCTCGCCCGAAGGCCGCACGGCGCGCCGGGTCGAGCCGGGGCACGGTCGCCCGACGACGCCGCCGCCCCTCCCGCCGGTCCGGCCCGCGTCGGCCCGCCGTGCTAGAACCGCGGGCATGCCGCTCGAGGTCGTCCTCATCGACTGCGCTCGCGACCCGCTCCTCAAGCTCTACGGGGCCTACCGCACCTGCTACACCCCCAAGACGCCGCCGGAGGTGTGGCGGGACATCGGCGACGGCACCGTCTCCCGGGAGAAGGTCCGCGAGTTCGTGATCGAGCGGCTGAAGACCGGCCACGTCTCGCCGCTGGAGCAGGTGGTCTTCTGGTTCGGGATCGGCGGGGTGTCGCGCGCCCTCTCCCACCAGTTCGTGCGCCACCGCATCGGCATCAGCTTCGAGCAGCAGTCGCAGCGCTACGTGAAGTACAAGCAGGAGCGGCTCGAGTACGTCACGCCGAAGACCTGGGAGAGGACCCCGGGGATGGCGGAGGAGTACGACCGGCTGATGGCGGAGATCACCCGCGTCTACCAGCTGGCGATGGAGAAGGGCATCCCCGCCGAGGACGCCCGCTTCGTGCTCCCCAACGCCACCCCCACCAACTTCCAGGTGATGGTGAACTTCGCGGAGCTGCTGCACGTCGCCGACCTGCGGCTCTGCTGGCGCGCCCAGTGGGAGATCCGGCACATGGTGGCGCTGATGCGGCGCGAGGTGATGCGGGTGGTCCCGGAGCTGGGGAGCCACATCCAGCCCAAGTGCGGCGAGAAGCGCATGGGCTACTGCGACGAGCCGGTGAAGGACTGGGAGCAGTGCCCCATCGGCAAGGTGCGGCCGCACAAGGAGCAGCTGTTCCAGCTCTTCGCCCGGCACAAGGCCGGGAACCTGGAGCCGCTCGGCGAGGCGGAGCTGCGCCGGGTCGAGGACGAGGGGAACGAGCCCTAGCGCGGCAGATCCTTTCCCGCGGCGGTGCGTTCCCTCCTGGCATGGAGGCCTCGATGCGTGCCCTGACCCTGGCCGTCGCCGCCGCGCTCGCCGTCCCCGCCGCCCCGCTCCCCGCCCGCGCCGAGGCCGCGCCCCCGGCCGGCCTCGAGGCCCGCTCCCGCGTGGACGCGGTCACCGTCTACCGCTCCTCGGCCCGGGTCACCCGCGCCGCCCGGGTCGACCTTCCGGCCGGCGACGCCCGGGTGCTGCTCGCCGGCCTCCCCGACGGCCTCCTCGACGACTCGGTGCGGGTCGAGGGGACGGCGGGCGGCCGGGCCCGCGTCCTCGGCGTGGACGTGGAGCGGGTGACGCGGGCCGAGGCCCGGGCGGCCGAGGCCCGCGCCGCCGAGGAGCGGGTGGAGAGCCTCGCCGAGGAGGACCGCGCCCTCGAGGACCGCATCCGGGTGGCCCAGGGCCGCCAGCAGTTCGTCGAGTCGCTCCGCTCGACCTACTCGGAGGAGCGGGCCCGCAACCTGGCGGTCCGCGGCGTCCGCTCGTCGGAGTGGGCCGACCTCAGCCGCTTCGTCGGGGCGGAGCTGGAGGGGGCGGCGGGCGAGCGCCGCCGCGCCGAGGCGGCGCGCCGCGGGCTGGCGCGCCGGCTCCAGGAGGCGCGCGCGGCGCTGGAGAAGCTCCAGGCCAAGCGCGCCGAGACCACCAAGACGGTGGCGGTGGAGCTCTCCGCCGGCGCGGCCGGCCCCGTCGAGCTGCGCGTCTCCTACGTCGTCCCCGCGGCCGGCTGGGAGCCGGCCTGGGACGCCCGCCTCCTCCCCGAGCGCGGCACCGTCGAGCTGGCGCTGCTCGGCGCGGTGGTGAACCGGACCGGCGAGGACTGGCGGGAGGTCCGCCTGGCCGTCTCCACCGCCGAGCCCCGCCGCACCCTGTTCGTCCCCCGGCTCGAGCCGCGCTGGCTGCAGCGCCGGGAGCCGGTGGCGGCCCGCGCGTTCCCCGCCGCCCCGGGCCGGGCCCGGGCCGCCGAGGCGCGCGCCGACGCCCTCGCCGAGGCCAAGGCCGAGGCCGGGACCATGGCCGCGCCCGAGCCCCTGGAGGTCGCGCAGGCGTCGGTGCAGGAGGGGCTGCTCGCCGCCACCTTCACCGCCCCGCGGCGCGAGTCGGTGGACGGCGCGGGCCAGGCCCGGCGCATCGCGCTGCAGCGCTTCACCCTCCCGGCGGAG
>JAJZTO010000167.1 GCA_021848865.1 Myxococcales bacterium | reverse complement strand
TCGCCGGGTGGACCTCGATGTGGGTCGCGTCCTTCGGCGGCTGGCCGCCGGCCCGCAGGTGGTAGCGCCCCTCCTCCCAGCCGAAGAGGGAGTAGATGACCGCCTTCACCTGCTGCGCGAGGTAGTAGATCTTCTCCTGCTCCTGCAGGTAGCCCAGCTCCTCGAAGGCGTCGCCCACCAGCCGGCCGGGCCGGTCCAGCGCCGAGGCCGCCTCCAGCTGCGCCGCGGTGATCTTGCCGACGCGCTGCAGGAAGGGGCCGAAGCGGTCCGAGACCAGGTTGGAGGCGGCGTAGACCGGCCGCCCCACCTTGAACCACACCACCTTGCGGACCTTGCCCTTCTGCAGCACCAGCTCCCCGCTCTGCTGGGACAGCCAGAAGGCGGTGACGAGGTCGGGGAAGTTGTCGTGCAGCTCCCCCTCCGGCGCGTTGGGCGCGGGGGTGGCCGCCGGGCGGGGGCCCGGGTGCGGCTCGACGCGGGCCGGGCGGGGCGGGGGCGCCCGGACGGTGGGCTCGACCGGCGCCGCCGAGAGGTTGTGGCCCCGGATGATGGCCTGGACCTGGCCGTCCTCGACCACCTCGACGCGGCCGGTGAGCTCCATCGCGTCGACGCGCTCCTCCGGTTCCACCGCCACGTCCAGCTCGAAGTCCACCGGCTCCGGCTCGGGCCGCGGGGTGGGCCGGGCGGCCGGCGCCGCGGGCAGCAGCCCGCGCAGGATCTCCACCAGCTTCTTGGCGTCGAAGGGCTTCTCGAAGTAGCCGGCGGCGCCGTGCAGGGCCTTGGCGTCGTCGGCCGCCTTCTTCCCCTTGAAGATGCCGGTGATGAAGACGTAGGGGATGCCGGCCTTCCGCAGCGCCGCCCCGACGTCGTAGCCCATCATGTCGGGCAGCAGCACGTCGACGATGGCGGCGTCGGGCTTCTCGACCGCCAGCTTGTCGAGCGCGGCCCGGCCGCGCAACGCCAGGATCGGCACCATCCCCTCGGCCTCGAGCATGCGGGCGAGGAGGGCGACCAGGACCTGGTTGTCGTCTACCAGCAGAACCCGGGGCGGACTCACGGTCCCGTGCACATTAGCGGGGGTTTCCCCGCCGATCAAACGCCCATTTGGCGCCGCTCCGGCGCGTTGACAAGGCGGCGACCGGGCGTGCGAAGATGGCGCCGATTTTCCAGCCCTTCGGAGAGGTTCCGATGCGAATCGCGCGCGCGCTGCCTCTGGCCGTCCTCGCCCTCGCCGCCTGCCCGAAGAAGGAGGCGCCGGCGGGCCCCCAGCCCATCCTCTTCGGCCACGTCGGCTCGATGACCGGGAACGAGGCCACCTTCGGCGACTCGACCGACAAGGGGATCCGGCTGGCGCTCGACGAGCAGAACGCCAAGGGCGGCGTGAAGGGGCGGCCGCTGGCGCTGAAGACCCTCGACGACCAGGGCAAGCCCGAGGAGGCGGCGGTGGCCGCCACCCGGCTGCTCACCGAGGACAAGGTGACGGTGCTGCTCGGCGAGGTGGCCTCGAGCCGCTCCCTGGCCATGGCCCCCATCGCCGACCTGGACCACGTGCCGATGGTGACCCCCTCCTCCACCAACCCCAAGGTGACCAAGGACGGCGCCGCCACCCGGCCCTACGTCTTCCGCGTCTGCTTCATCGACCCGTTCCAGGGGACGGTGATGGCCAAGTACGCCCGGGACACCATGAAGATCTCGAAGGTGGCGATCCTGCGCGACGTCGGCAACGACTACTCGGTGGGGCTGGCCGACTACTTCGCCGCCAAGTTCAAGGAGCTGGGCGGCACCGTCGTGGCCGACCAGAGCTACAAGGCCGGCGACCAGGACTTCAAGGCGCAGCTCACCGCCATCAAGGGCAAGGACCCGGAGGCCATCTACGTCCCCGGCTACTACACCGAGGTGGCGCTCATCGGGCGGCAGACCCGCGAGCTGGGCATGAAGCAGCCGCTCATGGGCGGCGACGGCTGGGACAGCTCGAAGCTCTTCGAGATCGCCAAGGGGGCGCTGGACGGCTCGGCCTTCTCCAACCACTACAGCCACGAGAACCCGTCGCCGGTGATCCAGGACTTCGTCAAGGCCTACCAGGCGCGCTTCGGCTCGGTGCCGGACGGCCTGGCGGCGGCCGGCTACGACGCGGCCCGCATCGCCATCGACGCCATCCAGCGGGCGCCGGAGGTCTCCGGCCCCGCCATCCGCGACGCGCTCGCCGCCACCAAGGGCTTCCAGGGGGTCACCGGCGTCATCACCATCGACGCCGACCACAACGCGGTGAAGCCGGCGGTGGTGCTGAAGGTGCAGGACAACGCCGCCCACTACGCCACCACCATCAACCCGTGACCCGGCCCGCCTCCCGGCGCCGGACCGGGGGGCGCGCCGCGCCGGCGGGCCGATGGCGCCGTGAAGGCCGCGCGTGACCGAGTTCCTCCAGCACCTCGTCAACGGCCTCTCGGTCGGGACCATCTACGCCCTCATCGCCCTGGGCTACACGATGGTCTACGGGGTGCTGAAGCTCATCAACTTCGCCCACGGCGACGTCTACATGGTGGGCGCCTTCGCCGGCTACTACATCGCCCACGCCCTCGGCGCCGACGACCGGCCCACCGTCGCCAAGGCGCTGGCGGTCTTCGTCGGGTCGATGGTGATCTGCGGCGCGCTGGGCGCGGTCATCGAGCGCTTCGCCTACCGGCCGCTGCGGGCGCAGCCGCGCCTCACCTCCCTCATCACCGCCATCGGCGTCTCCTTCCTGCTGGAGTACGGCTTCCAGCTGCCCTCCTTCGGGCTCACCCGCCAGCCCTTCCCGCCCGGCCCGACGCCGCGCTTCTTCCCCCAGCCCTTCGCGCGGGTGAGCTGGTCCCTCGGCGGCGTCGAGCTGTCGAACTACGACGTGGTCTCCTTCGCCGTGGCCTTCGGCTTCATGCTGCTGCTGCAGCTCATCGTCTACCGGACCCGCTTCGGCCGGGCGATGCGCGCCGTCTCCTTCGACGCGCAGGTGGCCGGCCTCATGGGCATCAACGTGAACCGGGTCATCGCCGGCACCTTCGTCCTCGGCAGCGTGCTGGCCTCGGCGGCGGCGCTGCTGGTGGCCGGCTCGCGCCCGACCATCAACCCGCTCATGGGGCTCATGCCCGGGCTCAAGGCCTTCGTGGCCGCGGTCTTCGGGGGCATCGGCAACGTGCCCGGCGCCATGGTGGGCGGGCTGGTGCTGGGGCTGGCCGAGGAGTACGTGGCCGGCTACCTGCTCTCCTCCTACCGCGACGCCATCGCCTTCGCGATCCTCATCGTGGTGCTGCTGGTCCGGCCCGAGGGGCTCTTCGGCCGGGTCCGCGCGGAGAAGGTGTAGCGTGCGCGCCCCGGGCCTGGCGCTGCGCTCGCTGCTCCCCTTCCTGCTCGGGCTGCCGGTGCTGCTGGCGCTGCAGGGGAGCCTCTCCGACTTCTGGGCCAGCGTCCTCATCACCGCCGGGGTGAACGTCATCCTGGCGGTGTCGCTCAACGTGGTGAACGGCTTCACCGGCCAGTTCTCCATCGGCCACGCCGGCTTCATGGCGGTGGGGGCCTACACCGCCGCCAAGATCACCCTGGCCGCGGCCGGCTGGGCGCCGGCCGGCCTGCCGCCGCGGCTCGCCGACGGCGCCGTGTTCCTGCTGGCGCTGCTCGCCGGAATGGTCACCGCGGCGCTGGCCGGGCTGCTCGTCGGGATGCCCTCGCTGCGGCTGCGCGGCGACTACCTGGCCATCGTCACCCTGGGCTTCAACGAGATCATCCGGGTGATCATCGAGAACACCGCCTTCCTGGGCCAGGCCACCGGCCTCTCCGGCCTGCCGCGGCGGACCACCTTCGCCTGGGCCTGGATGGGCGTCCTCGCCACGGTGGTGATGGCGCGGCGGCTGCTCGGCTCGACCCACGGGCGGGCGCTGCTCGCCATCCGCGAGGACGAGGTGGCGGCCGAGGCCATGGGCGTGGACACCACCGGCTACAAGGTGAAGGCCTTCGTCATCTCCTCGGCCTTCGCCGGGCTGGCCGGCGGGCTGCTGGTGCACCTCATCCAGCTCTGCACCCCGCGCACCTTCACCTTCGTGAAGTCCATCGAGGTGGTGGTGATGGTGGTGCTGGGCGGGCTGGGGTCGGTGACCGGCTCGGCGGTGGCGGCCTTCGGGCTCACCCTGGCGCTGGAGGGGCTGCGCGAGGTGCAGGAGTACCGGATGGTGGCCTACTCGCTGCTGCTCATCGTGCTCATGCTGACCCGCCCCACCGGCCTCTTCGGCACCCGCGAGGCCTGGGACTGGCTGCCGCGGCTGCCCTGGCGGCGGCGGCCGGAGGAGGGGGCGTGAGCGCGGCCGGCGGCGCGCCGCTCCCGGCGGCGGGCGGGGAGGGCCGGCCCGGGCCGGTGCTCGAGGCCCGCGGCGTCGCCATGCGCTTCGGCGGGCTGCAGGCGCTCGCCGCCTTCGACCTGCGGCTCGAGCCGCGCGAGCTGGTCGGGCTCATCGGGCCGAACGGCGCCGGGAAGACCACCGCCTTCAACGCCATCACCGGCGTCTACGCGCCGACCGCGGGCGAGGTGCGGGTCTGCGGCGCGCGGGTGAACGGGCAGCGGCCGCACGACATCTGCGCCCGGGGCGTGGCCCGGACCTTCCAGAACATCCGGCTCTTCAAGGAGCTCTCGGCGCTCGACAACGTCCGCGTCGCCTGCCACCTCGGGGCGCGCGCCGGCTGGGCGGCGGCGCTGGCGCTCACCGGCGGGTTCCTGCGCGACGAGGCGCGGCTCACCCGGCGCGCCGGGGAGTTCCTGGCGGTGATGGGGCTCTCGCACCGCAGCGGCGAGATCGCTCGCAACCTGCCCTACGGCGAGCAGCGGCGGCTGGAGATCGCCCGGGCGCTCGCCACCGGGCCCAAGGTGCTGTGCCTCGACGAGCCGGCCGCCGGCATGAACGCCTCGGAGAAGGTGGCGCTCATGGAGCTCATCCGGAAGATCCGCGACGACTTCGGCCTCGCCATCCTGGTCATCGAGCACGACATGCGGCTGGTGATGGGGGTCTCGGAGCGGCTGGTGGTGCTGGACCACGGGGTCACCATCGCCCGGGGGACGCCGGAGGCGGTGCGGCGCGACCCGAAGGTCATCGAGGCCTACCTCGGGGATTCGTACCTGGAGGAGCGGCACATCTCGGTTCCGGACGATCCTGGCGGTGCCCGCAAATCGGTGCCGGACGATCGGGAAAAGCCGGCGGACGATCGGGAAAAGCCGGTGCAAGAGCCGGAAAAGCCGGCGGAAAAGCCGGTGCCGGACGACCAGTCGGACGACCAGTCGGGGCGGAAAGCGTGAGCGACCCGGTCCTCCAAGTCCTCGATTTGCGGGTGCACTACGGCGCCGTCGAGGCGCTGCGCGGGGTCTCCCTGGAGGTGCCGGACGGCCAGGTGGTGGCGCTCATCGGCGCGAACGGCGCCGGCAAGACCACCACGCTCCGGGCGATATCGCGGATGCTGCGCCCCAGCGGGGGCTCGGTGCACTTCCGCGGCGAGGACCTGGGACGGCTCTCCTCCCACGAGGTCGTCGCCCGGGGGCTGGCCCACGCGCCGGAGGGGCGGGGCATCTTCCTGAACCTCACCGTGCGCGACAACCTCGAGCTGGGCGCCTACCTGCGCCGCGACCGGGACGGGATCGCCGCCGACCTGGCCCGGAGCTTCGACCTCTTCCCCATCCTGCGGGACCGGCAGGGGCAGGTGGGAGCCACCCTCTCCGGCGGCGAGCAGCAGATGCTGTCGGTGGCCCGCGCGCTGATGAGCCGGCCGCGGCTGCTGCTGCTGGACGAGCCGTCGCTGGGGCTGGCGCCGCAGGTGGTGGAGCGCATCTTCCAGGTCCTGGCCGAGGTGGCGCGCGGCGGCGTCTCCCTGCTGCTCGTGGAGCAGAACGCCCACAAGGCGCTGCAGATCGCGCACCGCGCCTACGTGCTGGAGACCGGCCAGGTGGTGATGCAGGGCACCGGCCGGGAGCTGCTGGCCTCGCCCGAGGTGCGCAAGGCGTACCTGGGGGAGTAGGGGTCGATCCCGGTCGCGACGGGCGCGCCGCGCGGTCCCGCTCAGGCCGGCCGGATCGCCGTCCGCTGGCGCCGGCCCGGGGCCGCGGCGAGGTTGGCGCCCGCCACCGCCGCCGCCACCGCGGCGCAGCTGAGCCAGAGCCCCCGGGAACCCAGCCGCTCCAGCGCCAGCGAGCCCAGGATCGGCGAGGCCAGCATGGACGCGCCGAAGGAGAGCGAGTAGGCGCCCTGGTACCTGCCGCGCAGCTCCGGCGGCGAGAGGTTCGCCACCAGCGCGGCCGCGGTGGGGAAGGTGAGGATCTCCCCCAGGGTCCACACCGCCG
>JAJZTO010000166.1 GCA_021848865.1 Myxococcales bacterium | reverse complement strand
GATCTGGCGGGCCCAGCCGCGCGGCCGCGGCCTCCTCGCGGGGGGCGGCCAGGATCAGCACCTCCTCGACCTTGGTGACGTCGGCGGCCGGGAGCACCTCGGCGTGCTGGTAGAGCCCCTGGCCCCCCTTCTTCAGCCCCTGGACCCGCCCCACCGGCAGCCCGGGCGGGAACACGCCGTCGGTGCCGGAGGTGACGAGCAGGTCCCCCTCGAGGAAGTCGTCGGCGCGGAGCGCGAAGTCGAGCCGGGCCGCGGAGGAGTCGCCGGAGCCGCGGACGTTGGCGCGGGCCCGGCTGCGCTCCGCCCGCACCGCCACCGAGCTGTTCCGGTCGGTGAGCACCAGGACGTCGGCGCTCCCCGGCAGCACCGAGTGGATCCGGCCCACCACCCCCTGCGCCGCCACCACCGGCATCATGCGCTGCAGGCCCTGGTCGGAGCCGCGGTCCACGGTGAGCAGCTGCAGCCCCTTGGGATCGAGCTGGACCCCGATGACCCGGGCGCCGACGATGGGCCCCTCCGCGGCCCCCGCCGCGAAGCCCAGCAGCCGCCGCAGCCGCTCGTTCTCGGCGCGGACGGCCCGCAGCTCCATCCGGTCCATCGCCAGCCGGTTCACCTCCGAGGAGAGGCGCCGGGCCTCGCCGCGCGCGTGGCGCAGCGCCACGTACTCGTACCAGGCGGTCCCGGCGCCGGTGATGACGCGGCCCACCAGCCACTCCGCCGGGCGCGAGGCGCGCACCACCGCGCGGTCGAAGGCGTTGCGCGCGCCGGGGTGGCGGGCGTGGGCGAAGTAGACGAAGAGTGGGACCACGAGCGCCACCGCGGTCACGACCATCTCGCGGTACCGCTTGAGGAGCTGGATCACGCCTTCTTCCGGTGGGACGTCGAAGCGGGGGCCGGGCTGGAAATCCCTTGCATTTTAGCCCCTCTCGACTAGTTTCTTCAACCTTCCTTCGCCCGCCCCCCGCAGCGCGAGAACCCATGCTCGACATCCTCCGGCAGAACGCCAAGAACGTCCTCACCTACGTCCTCTTCGGCATCATCATCCTGGTCTTCGTCGTCTCCTTCGGCCCCGGGTCGCGCGGCTGCGACGTCCGCGGCGCCGGCACCAGCTGGGCGGCCCAGGTGAACGGCGAGCAGATCTCCGGCGCCGACTACGACCAGCACTACGCCAACATCTTCCGCAGCTACCAGTCGCGCGTCGGCCAGGGCTTCACCCGCGAGCTGGCCGACCAGCTCGGCCTGCGCAAGGTGGCGATGGACCAGCTGGTGGAGCGGGAGCTGATGCTGCAGGAGGGGCAGCGGCTCGGGGTGGTGGTCACCGACGAGGAGCTGGAGAAGGCCATCAAGGCCATCCCCTCCTTCCAGGTGGACGGCCGCTTCGACGTCGAGCTCTACAAGCGGGCGGTGAGCGCCGCCTACGGCACCGCCGGCCGCTTCGAGGACCGGATGCGCCGCGACCTGCTGGCGCAGAAGGTCCTGGCGCTGCTGCGCGAGACCATCCAGGTGTCGGACCAGGAGGTGCGCCGGGCCTGGGAGACCGAGGGCGACCGCGTCGATCTCGAGTTCGTCCGCTTCCCGGTGGCGGGGCTCCAGGCGGAGATGAAGCCCGGCGCCGACCAGGTGAAGGCCTTCCAGGCGAAGAACGCCGACCGGATCGCCAGCACCTACAAGGAGGAGGCCGCGAGGTGGGACCGGAAGAAGGAGGTCCGGGCCCGCCACGTGCTCATCCGCGTCCCCGACAACGCCCCGGCCGACGTCGACGCCGCGGCCCGCCAGAAGGCGGAGGCGGTGCTGGAGCGGGCCCGGAAGGGCGAGGACTTCGGGAAGCTCGCCTCCCAGCTCTCCGAGGACCCGGGCTCCAAGGAGCGCGGCGGCGAGCTCGGCTGGTTCGGTCCGGGCATCATGGCCCCGCCCTTCGAGCAGGCGGCCTTCGCCGCCAAGAAGGGGGAGCTGGTCGGCCCGGTCCGGACCCGCTTCGGCTGGCACGTCATCCAGGTGGAGGACGTCCGCGCCCCGCAGCAGATCGCGCTGGAGCAGGCGGCGCCGGAGATCGCCCGCGAGCTGCTCCAGGCCGACATGGCGAAGGCCGCGGCCACCAGGCGGGCCGAGGAGACGCTGGCCCGGGCGCGCAAGGCCAGGAGCCTCGCCGAGCTGTTCCCGGCCGAGCCCGCCCCCGGGGCGCCGAGGAAGGGACCGCCGCCGGTGAAGCTCGGCGGCCTGGTGCTCAAGGCCGACGACACCGGCGCCTTCGGCCGGACGGGCAGCCCCGACGTGCCCCGGCTCGGCGCGCAGCCGCAACTCTTCGCCGACGCCTTCGCCGCCGGCGCGCCCGGCCTGCTCGACCGGGTCTACGACACGGCGGCCGGCCCGGTGATCGCGCGGGTGAAGGAGCGCCAGCGCCCCGACCCGGCGAAGTTCGCGGCGCAGAAGGCCGCGGTGGAGGGGCGGCTGCGGGACCGCCGCGAGGCCCAGGTGGAGTCGGCCTGGATGAAGGCGCTGCGGGAGAAGGCCCGCGTGCAGGTCAACGACGCTTTCGTCCGCGGCGAGGTGGCCCAGCCGCCGGTGCAGCTCGACCAGTGAGGCTGGTGCTCGCCTCGCAGAGCCCGCGCCGCCGGGAGCTGCTGGGCCTGCTGGGCCTCGACCCGGAGGTCCGTCCGGCCCACGCCGACGAGGCCCTCCACCCTGGCGAGCCCGCCGAGGCCTACGTCCGCCGCGTCGCCCGCGAGAAGGCGGCGGCGGTGGCGGGAGAGCTGGTGCTGGGGGCCGACACCGCGGTGGTGCTGGACGGCGAGGTGCTGGGCAAGCCGCGCGACGCCGAGGACGCGCGGCGCATGCTCCGGGCCCTCTCCGGCCGCGACCACCGGGTGCTCACCGGCGTCTGCCTGCGCCTCGCCGCCGGGGGACCGCCGCGGGAGCTCTCGGCCCTGGTCTCCACCGACGTCTCCTTCGCCGCGCTCACCCCGGGGCAGGTGGACTGGTACGTCGCCACCGGCGAGCCGCTGGACAAGGCCGGGGCCTACGCCCTCCAGGGCGCCGGCGGCTCCCTGGTCCGCGAGATCCGCGGCAGCGTCTCCAACGTGGTCGGGCTGCCCCTGGCCGAGACCGCGGCGCTGCTGGCGCGGGCCGGGCTGGCGCTGCCCTGGGACGGGCGGGGAGCGGGCCGGTGAGCGTCGGAGCGCGGCTCCGGGCCCTGCGGGACCGCCTCCCTCCCCGGGTCACCGTGGTGGCGGTGTCGAAGACGCACCCCCCCGAGGCGGTGCGCGAGGCCTACGCCGCCGGCCAGCGGGACTTCGGCGAGAACTACGCCCAGGAGTGGCGCGACAAGGCGGCGGCGCTGGCCGACCTGCCCGACCTGGTCTGGCACTTCGTCGGCTCGCTCCAGACCAACAAGGTGAAGCTCCTCCTGGGCGCCGCGCCCCCGCGCGCCGCCTGGGTCCACACCGTGGACCGGGAGGAGCTGGCGCGCGAGCTCTCGAAGCGGGCGACGGCGCGGGGCGCCGGGGTGAAGGTGCTCCTGGAGGTCAACGTCGCCCGCGAGCCGCAGAAGGCGGGCTGCGCCCCCGAGGAGGTCCCGCGGCTGGCGGCGGCGGTGGGCGCCCTGCCCGGCCTGGAGCTGCGCGGCCTGATGTGCATCCCGCCGGCCGAGGGCGATCCCCGGCCGCACTTCCGGGCGCTGCGGGCCCTGCGCGACGGGCTGGGGCTCCCCGACCTGTCGATGGGGATGACCGCCGACTGGGAGGCCGCCGTCGAGGAGGGGGCGACGCTGGTGCGCGTCGGCACCGCCATCTTCGGGGCGCGGCCCCCGAGGCCGTAGAGCGGGGGACGAGCCCCCGCCCCGCGGGTACGGGATCGAGGATTTCCGTCCTGCGCCGAAGCGCACGGATCGATCCGCGCGGGCGCGGCCGTCAGGCCTCGCGGAGCCGGAGCCGCCCCTCGTCGGTCACCTTCACCAGGTACTCCTGGCCGCAGTAGTAGCAGAGCACCGCGTCCCCGTCGCCGAAGCCGTCGTCGTACGGGTTGTTGGCGCTGCAGCCGGGGCAGTCGAAGTCCCCGAAGCGGCGCTGCCGGCCCTCCCCCGACGGCTCCTGGCCCGGCTCGTCGTCCTCCATGCCGTACGGGTCGTAGGGCATCCGGCACCTCCTCCCGCCCGCGGCGCGGCGGGCCCGCCCAGAATACGCCATCGGGCCCCGCCGTCGGATGATCGTGGCGCGCGGGGGCGGGCCCTGGCATCGGGGACCGCGGTGTGGCATCTCCATGGCTTCCCGGGCCGGCGGCAGGGGCCGTCCGCGAACGGGGGCGGAAAGGCGGACATGAGGCGGACCCTGGCCATCGTCGCGCTGCTCGCCGCCACGGCGGGCCGCGCCGGCTCCCTGCCCTTCCAGCCCGGCGAGCAGATGGACTTCGCGGTGGCCTGGCTGCACCTCCCCACCGGGCGCGCCCGCCTGTCGCTGGGCCGCGCCGAGGGGTCGGTCTGGCCCATGATCCTGCTGGCGCGCACCGACGGCGTGGCGTCGCTGGTGGACGTCCGGCAGCACCTCGTCTCCTACTGGGACTCCACGACCCGGCTGCCGCTCGGCTCCGACCTCCAGGCGGTGGAGCTGGGCTACCGGCACACCGACCGCTCCCGCTTCGACCGGGAGCGCGGCAAGGTCGCCGTCACCGTCCAGGGCCGCTCGCGGAGCGAGAAGGTCCTCGACGTCCCGCCGGGCGCGCAGGACTTCATGTCGGCCTTCCTCTGGCTGCGGCTGCAGCCGATGGAGCCGGGGGCGCGCTACGAGCTCCCGGTCTTCGCCGGCGACAAGACCTTCACCCTGGTGGCCGAGGTGCGGGGGCGGGAGGAGCTGGAGGTGCCGGCCGGCCGCTTCGCCACCGTGGAGGTGGGGATCCGCACCGCCTTCGAGGGGAAGTTCCGCACCCACCGCGACAGCGTCCTCTGGTTCTCCGACGACCCTCGCCACGTGCTGGTGCAGGCCAGCGCCGACTTCGCCGTCGGCAGCCTGGTGGCCCGGCTGGCGGCCTACGCCCCCGGAGGCGGCGCGATGGCCAGCGCCCGATGACGCCGCTCGCCGCCGCCCTGCTCGCCGCCCTGGCCTCGGCCCCCGCCGGGGCGGCGAAGGCCGGCGCCGGCCCGGCGGCGTGCGGGCTGCCGCCGCGCGCCGGACCGCTCCCCTTCCACCCGGGAGAGGTGCTCCGCTTCGACGTGGACGTCATGGGGGTGGTCAAGGCCGGGACGCTGCAGCTGGCGGTCGAGCCGCCCATCCTCGGGGGCTCCCAGCTCCCGCTGCGCGCCCGGGTCCGGAACACCTCGGTCTTCGCCAAGGTCCGCCGGGTCCAGGCGGTGGCCTTCTCCTGGGTCGACCCGGAGACCCTGCGCCCGCAGCGCTACCGGGACGAGATGGACGAGGACGGCCGGCGCAAGTCCACCGACGTGCGCTTCGACCGGCCCGGCCCCACCCTGACGATGGCCTGGACCCGCGGCGGCGAGCGCGGCCGGACCGCGTTCCCCCGGGCCCACCCGGCGGCGCTGGACCTGCTCTCGGTCCTCTACTACCTGCGCGGCGCCACGCTCCGTCCCGGCGAGGCCCTGTGCCTCGACCTCTTCGGCAACTGGCGGCTGTGGCGCCTCACCGGGACGGTGGCCGGGAAGCCCGAGCGGGTGGACACCCCGGCCGGCTCCTTCGAGACCGTGCGGATCGACGCCCGGCTGGTGCGGGCCGACGACCCGTCGAAGTCGCGGCCGCTGCACCTCTGGATCTCCACCGACCCGCGGCGGCTGCTGGTGGCCGCGGTGAGCGAGGTGGACGTGGGGCCGGTCCGGGCCCTGCTGGCCGGCGCGACGGAGTAGCGGAGGCGGCCCGGCTCAGGGACGCTCGGGCAGCCGGGTCCCGACCTGCGCCAGGCGCCGGCGGATGTTCTGGACCGCGGAGCCGAGGTACTCGATCCGCTCCACCGGCGACCCGCCCAGGGCCATGGCCAGGAGATCCCGCCGGCCGACGCGCGGATCGCGCAGCGCCTCCTCGACCGCGCCGAGCCAGTCGGTCACCGCGCCCAGGGCCGCCTCGGCCTCGCGCAGGTCGTCCTCGAGCGCGTCCACCGCCACCGCGTCCTGGGAGGTGGCGGCCGCGAGCCGGCGCCGCAGCGGGGCGAGGTCGGCGTGGGTGGCCCGCGGCAGCTCGAAGGGCGCGTCGGCCCAGGCGGTCGCCTGCCTGGCTCTCATGGTGACTCCTCTCCCGGCGGCGCGGCGCGCCCGCCCTTCCGCGCCACGGCGCGGATGCAGGCTTCCACCTGCTCCCGGCTGTGGCCCTCGGCCAGCAGGTCGGCGACCTCGGAGGCAGCCGCGTCCAGGGCGTCGCGCGACCCCTCGCGCCCGCGGGCGCGGCACAGCGCCTCGGCCAGCGCCAGGAGCGAGACCGGCCCG